>JAFWBJ010000118.1 GCA_017507145.1 Clostridia bacterium
CAAGGATTGTTCTTCTGGCGGCGGCAGAGGATCTGGATGACCCGCGCCAGCTCACGCTCGCGGCCGACGATGCGGTCAAGCTTGCCTTCAGCGGCCATGCGGGTCAGATTGCGGCAGTAGGTATCTAAGAATTTGTACTTTTTCTCTTTCTCCTGCTTTTTCTCACGCCGATCCTGCTTTTTCTCAGGCTTGGCAGGCAGGTTTTCCTCGCCGCCGGTCGGGCCGAAGATGCCGGCGTCGCGGAAGAGTTTGGGGAAATCAATGGCCGGGGCGCCGCCTTCTTCACTATCGGCATCCTCTTCGCTGCCGCCGTTCATGGCGGCGAGCATGTTGCCCATCTCGCTTTCCATATTTTCAAAATCTTCGCGCGAGATGCCCATCTTGCCGATGATGTCGTTCATAATATTGTCAACCGGCATACCAAGCTCGCGGGCGCAGGTCATGCAGATGCCCTCGGTTGCTTTTTCGCCGTTTTCAACTTTGGTCACAAACACCACGGCCGGGCGCTTATGACATCTGGAGCAGAGTACCATAGGTTTACCTTTCTTTGGGGAGATTTATTGCGGGAGCCACAGATCAGTGCGGCAGAGATATTTCACAAGAAGCGTATTGTCGATGATGTCGGCATCGAACGTGGAAGGATCAACCGAGTGGAGATAACCCATCAGGGTCTCGGCCGCCTCGGAGAAGAGCCAGCAGAGCACACAGGCACAGACTAGGCCGAGCACGAAGCCGAAGAAACGGTTTGCCGTGCGCAGGACGGGCAGCTTGAAGAGCAGGTCCAGAAGAAGCCCGATCAGCCAGCAGGCGAGGAGGGCGGCGAGAAAAATGCAGATATACGCACAGACCGAAGCCAGGCCGGAGACAACCGGCTCTGCAATCGCAGCGGCCATGCGGTCGGCCGCATCGGCGCTGACCGACTCCAGCGCACCGAAATCGGGGCGAAGCGCTTCGACGTCCACGCCATAGCGGTCAAGCAGCGAGACAAAGTCAGCCGGCATGTCGGCAAAAAGACGGGAGAGGTCAAATATTTCTCCGCCGCGGCTGGCCAGAGCACGGATGCTTTCGCTGACCCGCGTCGTGATCTCACCGGAGAAGACCTTTTCCTCAAACCAAACGGCAAGCCGGGGCGTAAACAGGTGTGCGACCACCATGGAAGCGATCAGCGAGACCAGGTTCACGATCGATTTCACAAACCCGCGCTTGGTGCAGCGGATGACGGTAGTCAAAAGAATAACCAGAAAAATGATGTCAAGCAGAAAATTCATCGTCATGTCTCCTTCAGTTTTGATCTGCCTTAGTTGGGCGGTTCTTGCGCGGCACGGAAACGGCGTGCGTCATACCGATATGCCGAGGATGCGGTGCAGAGCAGCACACTGCCGTCGGCCGGCAGAATTGCTTTGCCGCCGCCGGCATATTCAACCGTTGCAACGGCTCCGGATGCGGGGAGGATACGGTGCAGCCAGTGTTCGGTCAGCAGGTAGACGGCATCATCGGTCAGCAGAACCTGCTGTGCCTTGCCGGACAGCACATATGTACCGCACAGCTCGCCGTCAGCCGTATAAAGCTGCGCCCTGCTTTCGGTGCCGACCACATTGTTGGGAAAGATCAGTGCGGCCATGTCGCCTTCAAGCGCCAAGCGCGAGGGCGCCTCTGCCGCAAAGGCATGCTCGGCCTGCAGTTCCCCTCTGCTGTTGTAGAAATAAATCGCGCCGTCACAGAGCAGTGCCAGGCTGTCGTTCGAGAAGAAGCGAACGGCCAGCGGAAAAACCTCCGGCAGGCTCAGGGTAGCCAGCGCGGTATCCTTGCCCGGCTCGCAGATCTGCAGCTCGGTCAGGTAGGCGCCGTTCTGCGATTCAACCGATGCAATGGCGATGCGCCGGCCGTCGGATGACAGGGCAACATCGAGTACATATTTATCCTTGAGATAGCGGTTTTTGAGCTTGCCGTTCTTGCCGTAAAGCAGGACGGCGGAGGTATAATCGCGGGTTTTGGTGGTCACGGCGAAGAGACCGGAGTCCGAGATTGTGCCATGGCTGATGGGATAATCCAGCGTCTCGGTGTAGATTTGGGAGAGCGAATTGTAGAGGGAGAAGGTATTGCCGTCCAGGTCATAGAGCAGCAGGTACTGTGCGGATGCGGCCGCCCGCGGATCATCCAGCCCATGCGCATGATCAAGCGTAAGCTTTCCGGCACCGTTGTAGACCGAGACCGTGCGCCGATCAATCAGCGCGAGTCCTTCCCGGTAGCCGAGATACTGGCGCTCTTCCGCCGTGCCGTAGCGGATGGTCTCCACGGCATCGCCGCCGCTGGCATTGAGCACGGTGTCGAAATCGCGCAGCAGATAGACAAAATTGGCATAGGTAATGCTGTCGGAGCCGACGGCAAGGCCGGCTAAGAGAACCGCGATCAGCACAAACAGTGTCAAATACTGCGCAGTGCGATAACGGGTGGCGACCCGGTCATAATATGCGTTGCGCGCCGGGGCTTCATCGATCGGGCTGATCGGTTCAACGGGCGGCATGGGCGGGGATTTCTGCTTAGCCAAAGTCGGCACCTCCTTTACGTTATATGCAATATTCGGGTGAATATACGACCCGGGCAAGGTAGAGCCCGCAGGCGGGTGCGGTGATCCCGGCCTGCGCGCGGTCACGCGAAGCGAGCATGGCAGCAATCTCATCGGGCGCGCACTTCCCTTCGGCAACTGCCAGCAGCGTTCCGGTCATGATGCGCACCATGTTGTAGAGAAAGCCGTCGGCCGCCACCCGGAAGGTGATCAGATCCCCCTCGCGTGCGACCTCCGCCCGTGTGACGGTGCGGACGGTACTGGTGACCGATGACCCCTGCGCCATGAAGGCGGCAAAATCGTGCGTACCGACATACTGCGCTGCAGCCGCCTGCATGGCGGCAAGCTGTGCATCGCCGATCGGTGCGGGAACATGCCAGGCACGGTCGGCAAGGAAGGGATCGCGTTCATGTCGGTTGTGGATGCGGTAGACATATTCCTTCTCGCGCACATCGTAGCGCGCGTGGAAGGAGGAGGGTACCCAGCGAGCCGCCCACACGGCAATATCGGGTGGCAGGTGCCGGCAGAATGCGCGGGGGATTCGCTCGGTGGGAATGGAGGTCGTCAGGCAATCGGTGCCCTGTCTGGCAACGGTGGCGCAGAAGCACTCTGCATGCACACCGCTGTCGGTGCGGCTGCAGCCGACGATATCACAGGGGAAGCCGAAGAGGGCTTCGGCTGCGGCGTTCAGTTCAGCCTGCACGGTGGGGCCGTTGGGCTGCACCTGATAGCCGCAGTAATTTGTGCCAAGGTAGCGGACAGCAATCAGCAGCTTGCCGCCGGTTTGCGGCGCGCTCACAGGGAAAAGCCGGGTGCGAACCGGTTGATCAGCACAAGTGCGGCACCAAAGGCAAACATAACCGCCAGCATCAGCCAATCGGCGGCCGATGCGTGGATGACGTTCAGGCGTGTCCTGCCCTCGCCGCCGCGATAACAGCGGCATTCCATCGCCACGGCCAGCTCATCGGCGCGGCGGAAGGCCGAAACAAAGAGCGGGACGAGGATCGGAATCAGGGCGCGGGCGCACTGGAGCAGGCTGCCGCTGGTGAAATCGGCACCTCTCGCCTTCTGCGCGGCCATGATCTTCTCGGTCTCTTCGATCAGCGTGGGAATGAAGCGCAGGGCGATGCTCATCATCATGGCGAACTCGTGTACGGGCAGGTGCATTGCCTTCAGCGGCGCGAGCAGGCGCTCGATGCCGTCGGTCAGGGCAATGGGGGTGGTGGTGTAGGTGAGGAACATCGTACTGCCGATGATGATCACGGTGATGCGCAGGACCATGGAGACAGCGGTCAGAATGCCCTCAAGATAGATGCGGATAATCCACCATTCGACCAGCAGGGTGTCGCCACGCGTGAAGAAAATATTTAGCACGACGGTAAAGAGCATGATAAACAGGATAGGACG
>JAFWBJ010000119.1 GCA_017507145.1 Clostridia bacterium
CCGCGGCGGGATGGGCGGCTTTGGCGGATACGCACCGTCTGCTCCCACCGCCACCGACACTGCCAGCGCCAAGGGCATCAAAGCGGCGGGCGACCTGATGATCGCAGGCGGCACCCTCGTCATCGATGCGGCCGACGACGCGCTTCATTCCAACGCAAATCTGACCGTCACGGGCGGCGAGCTCACCCTTGCCAGCGGCGATGACGGCATCCACGCTGACGCGGCGACCACCGTTGCGGGCGGCAAGATCAACATCACGGCCAGCTACGAGGGCATTGAGGGCCTCTCGATCACGATTTCGGGCGGCGAGACATCGCTGGTTGCCTCGGACGACGGCCTCAACGCGGCAGGCGGCGCCGATCAGAGCGGCTTTGGTGGCTTCTTCGGCGGCGGTCCCGGCGGAAAGGGCGGCGACGCCTTCTCGGCGGGGGGCGATTCGTCGATGTTTGTCACCATCAGCGGCGGCAAGCTGTACATCGATGCCGGCGGTGACGGGCTCGATTCCAATGGCGCACTGACCGTCACGGGCGGCGAAACCTATGTTGCCGGCCCGACCAACGGCGGCAATGGCCCGCTCGATTATACCACCGGCGCCACGATCACGGGCGGTACGCTGATTGCCGTCGGTGCCGCGCAGATGGCGCAGAACTTCAGCACAGCCGAAAATCAGGGCGCCTTCCTGGTCACGCTCCAGAACGGCGCGGCGGGCAGTGCAATCACGCTGACCGACGCCAAGGGCGATGCGGTCTTCAGCTGGACCTCGCCCAAGGCCTACTCGTCGATTCTGCTCAGCTGTCCCGCGCTACAGAAGGGCGAAACCTACACCCTCACCGCCGGCAGCGCTTCCACCGAAATCACCATGACTGGTCTCATCGTCGGCAGTACCGGCGGGATGGGCGGCATGGGTGGCGGTATGCCGGGCGGAATGCCGGGCGGAATGCCGGGCGGCATGGGCGGCGGAAAACCCGGAGAGATGCCGGGCGGCGGCCGCGGCGGCAGACCTTGATGTGCAATGAGAGAAATATCCTATCGCCGTGTGCAGCTACATCCTGCACACGGCGATTTTTGCGGAAATCACTTGCAATTTTTGGTGCTTTGTGCTATGATGTTGCATGCAATCAATTCATTCCGGTCTGCAGAAGAGCGGACCGTGCACGAAACTCAACACAAGGGATGTGACCGCATTGAACAAATCAAAAAAGATCATCTTTGCTATCCTTGTACTTGCGATAATCGCGGTGGGGATAGCCGCCGCCGTGATGGCGAATCGGCACAGATACGCACCGGAGCACCCTGCCGAAACGACCGCCCCGGAAACGCACCCTGCGCCCGAAACAACAGAAGCCCAAACCGAAAAAATATTTACCTTGGCTGATCTCACGCCCGAGCAGATTGCATATTTTACAGCGATTCTTGCGCAGGAGCAGCCGGCCGATTTCGTCCGACGGATGATTGTCACGGGCTGCAACTCGGCGCAGATCCAGGGGTATCTGGACAATTTCCCGTCCGACCCGATTGCGGTATATGTCAAGGATGGACTGCTTCCCCGGAACGGCGAAGCCCTGTTTGCCGAGTGGTTTGTGACGACCGATGTCTGGCAGCAGATTCAGAAAATGCTGGCGGATCCTCTGGCTGTCATCGGTGAGGAGAATGCTAAGCGAGCCGAACAGGAAAAGCTGCTGTATCCCGATAAATACCTGCTTTATCCCGCCTTAATGCGCACCGAACCTCGCGAGGATGCCGACTATTACGGCGAGTTGCCGCCCGGTACCAAGCTGACCTTGAAGAAAGTCACCGATATCAAGCATGAAAAATACGGGAACTGGGCGCTTGTTACCTACGAGCATCCGCATAACCCTGCGCTTGAGATTTACGTGTTCGATGCCTGGCTCTCCGATGATCCCCATGCGTATCTCGCGTATCTTGTACCCGAGACCACGCGCGCCCCTGAGACCACGCGCGCTCCCGAGACCACGCGTGCCCCTGAGACCACGCGTGTGCCCGAGACAACACGTGCCCCCGAAACCACCCAGAATCCCGGAAGCGTATTGCTCGACCCCAGCGTCGACATCAATTCCCCCGATTTTATTCCTCCGTATGTCAATACGCAGGTTGTCTCCATTGACTCGTCTATCGCGGCAGCGTATGTCGCGGCGATCCATGCGGGTACTGCCGAGCAGGCCGGCACTTGCGGAGGGTATTACGACTGGTTCTATCGCGACGGTGTGCTGGTCATTGCACCCACCCCCGGCAGTACCGCCCGCTCCGCGCCGAACTATATGGCATATGGGAATAAAGCGCCCTGGGCTGTGGCAGAGGGCGGCTTGGCCGAAAAGATCAAAACCGTCGTCTTTGCCGAAGGTGCCGATCAGATCGGTGCGGCATATTTCTACGAGATGAAAAACCTGGAGACGGTCTACCTGCCCGATTCGATTACCGCAATCGGGAAAATGGCATTCCGCGGATGTACTCGCCTCTCCTTTGTCACCTATCCGGAAGGCTTGCGTACGCTTGGTGAAGAGGCCTTCTATCGATGCAGCAGCCTGGTTTCCTTCCCGCTCAGCGATCACGTTACCTCGATTGGAAGAACTGCTTTCGCCGACTGCGAGCGCCTGACCGATGCCCGCATCCCCGCCGGATTGACGCACATTCCGATCGGCCTTTATGGGGGCTGTAAGAGCGTGCAGACCACCGTGCTGGAGATTCCCGCCGGGGTAATTGAGATTGGAACGGCAGCATTCCATGGCTGGTATGCGCTGGAGACGGTGAAGATCCCCGAAAGCGTGACCGCCATTGGCGACAGCGTTTTCGACGGATGCCGCAATTTGAAATCGGTCAATCTGCCGCCGCGTATTACCAAAATCGGAATGAATCTGTTTGCAAACTGCAGATCACTTACCGCAATCGAACTGCATGAAGGAATAACCGAAATCGAAGGAGGGAGCTTTGTGGGGACCGCCTTGCAGTCGATTCATATTCCGTCGACGGTTACTGCCATTGGCAAAAGTGCATTCCAATCCTGCGATCAGCTCACGGAGATTACCATTCCCCAGGGCGTGACGGTTATCGAAAACTTCACCTTCATGGGCTGCAGAAGCCTGCAGACCGTTTCGCTGCCGCAAGGGCTTTTGACCATCGGAGACGGCGCATTTGAAGGTGCTTTCTCCCTTGCATCGATCAAAATCCCGAGTACCGTGACCTCCATTGGCAGAAGCGCATTCTACAACTGCCCGAATTTGAGCCCGGCCATCATTCCGCCCACCGTTTCCTTTGTCGGGCATAACTGCTTTACGCCGTGAGGCCGGAGTAACTGCAAAATCAAAAAGGAGTCTTCCGTGGAAGACTCCTTTTGTTGTATACAGCTTTGGCTCACTTCAGCGGAAGTTCGGCAACCGTTTCGCAGAACTCGTCCCGGTAGCCGGGGGCCGCGCTGACGCGGACGGTGAGCGTCGCGGGCAGGGTGCCGGTGAAGGTTTGCGTTTCGCTGTAGCTCTCCCGCGAATCGAGGCAGAGCCAGCGGGTCAGCCCGGTCTCGGGCAGGGTATCAAACTCACCTGCGGCATCGGCGAGGGCCATGTCGAGATAGACTGCTGTCGTGCCGTCGGGCGTCGCCATCTCAGGCGCGGCGAGGTAGAGCACGCCGCCGGTGCCGTTGGTCACGGTCACCGTTACGCGGACGGCGCCGGCTTTCTCGTCGGTGATGGTCGAGGCAATGAAGGTCAGCCCGTCTGCGGTCACCATGCCTTGCTTGACCGGCTTCTCCTGGCAGGCTGTGCAAAGCAGGGCCGTGATTAAGCAAAGAACGAGCGCAGCCGTCCGGATAGGATGCCCCCTCATGCCTGCTCACATGCCGCAGGCGCGGTCATGGCGGCGCGGAGAACGTCGGCGTCGAATTTGAGCACACGATGATAGGTGTAAAGGCCGTTGACCTCCTGCTCGACGTCGGTCAGCTGAGTATAGCAGAGGCCGCCCATGCGCGGATTGTCGAGGATGACGCGCGTCAGCCGCGTGTAGCGGTCAAGGAACTCGGCCGAATCCTCGGGGGCGCGGCCATAGCCCCAGCCCTTGTCCTCGGCGGACGCCCAGCGGATGCCGCCGTACTCGCTGACGAAGGTCGGGCGGGCGCGATAGCCCTGCCCGTTGTGGGACATCTCAATTTCCTCGCCGCGGGCGGTGGGGGCGAGGTAGGCGGCAAATTTGTCGGGATCCTGCTCGTAGTTGTGCAGGTCAATGATGTCGGAGACGCCGTCGACATGGCGCCAGCCCGAGGCATCGATGTAGAGACGGGTTGGGTCGGTGGCGCGGGTGAGGGCGGCGAGTGCGCGGACGAACTCCGGATTCTGGTTGAGCTGGGTCTCGTTGAGCGGGCACCAACCGATGATGGCGGGGTGGTTGAAGTCGCGGTTGACGATCTCCAGCCACTCGGGCATGAAGCCCTGCCAGGCCTCGGGACGGGCGATGTCGAGGCCCCAGTTGCCGTGCTCACCCCAGACGATGTAGCCGAGACGGTCGCAATGGTAGAGGAAGCGGGGCTCGAAGACCTTCTGATGCAGGCGGGCACCGTTGAAGCCGAGTGCCATCGAGCGCTCGATGTCGGCGATCAGCTCGCTCTCGTCGCGGGCGGTGTAGATACCGTCGGGGTAGAAACCCTGGTCGAGGATGAGACGCTGGAAGACCTTCTTGCCGTTGAGCAGCATGATACCGTCCTCGATCGCGATGGAACGCATCCCAAAGTAGCTCTCGACCGTGTCGCCATCGTCACCGAGCGTAAGACGGAGCGCATACAGACGGCCCTGACCGACCTCCCAGAGGTGGAGCTCATCCAGCTTCATCTCAATGCGGCAGGACTTGCCCTCCACGACAGCGGCAGCAGCACCGACGGCACGCTCCTCGTAGAAAGCCTCCGCGCGGACGACAAGCCCGTTTGCATTGGCGGCGGTCAGCTCGATCGAGATCTTGCCGTCAGCAATGGAGGGATAGTACTTCGCCCCCATCAGATAGGCGTCGGGCGTGTTCTCGAGCCAGACAGTCTGCCAGATACCGGTGGTACGGGTGTAGGAACAGCCCAGTGAATAATACTGTCGGCACTGCTTGCCGCCGGGCTGTCTGCGCGAGCGCAGCTCATCGGTGGCGCAGACGGTGATGACGTTCTCACCGGCAGAGAGCGCGTCGGTGATGTCAAAGGCAAATTCGACATAACCGCCGATATGCGTACCCACCGACTTGCCGTTGACCCACACCTCGGTGTGATAGTCGCAGGCGCCGATGTGCAGATGGGTGCGGCGGCCGGGTGCCTGCCAGCCGTCGGGCAGGGTTACGGTGCGGCGGTACCAGACACACTCGCAGAAGTCGACGTCGCCGATGCCCGAGAGCACCGACTCGCGGCAGAAGGGAACGGTGATCTCACCGGCGAGCGTGCAGTCGGGGGCAGAGAGCCCGCGCGCACGGCCGCTTTTGCTGTGGTCGGCCTCATGCTGCCAGGTGCCGTTGAGAGAGAGCCACTCGGCACGGGCAAAGTCGGGACGCGGATATTCGGGACGGGGCATGTTGGACATAATCGTTCTCCTTTTGTATCGATAATCAATCGGATGATGTGGCTGTCTGCATCAGGGGAATGTCACTGCGGTAAAGCAAATAGGTGCGGTTCTCGAAAGCGGCGACCTCGGTCAGCGCGGCACCCCGCGCTTCGGCGGCGGCCATGGCGGCGGGCAGTTCTCCGGCCGTAAAGAGATAGAGCGCCCGGGCGTTCTCCTCCTCACCGTAGATGTTCTGCGGGTTGATGTAGGGAAGGACAGTGAAGATTTCACCGTAAGAAGCGCCGGCGCGGCAGGCGCCGTCGGTGCGCAGTGCCACAAGGGTGGTCAGCCACCAGCTGCCATAGAGGTAATCGCAGTCGGACGCGCAGAGATAGTCGGCGATCTCACCGTAGACGGCGGGCGCTTCGGGCGAAAAGCAGCGGGGCAGATCGGGTGCGTAACCAACGGCAAAATTGCCGATACAGCCGGCTGTGCAGAGCAGGGCCAGCGTGCGCCGCAGGGCAGGGTGGGCGTGTGCGGCGAAGAGATAGGCGATCGACACCGCGGAGAAGGCGTACCAGCCAAAGCAGTAGATGGTACGGAAGTAGGTCATGGTAAAGAAGAAATTGAGCGCCAGCAGGCCGGCCAGACCGATCAAAAAGAAGGCCTGCATGGCAAGCCATGGCAGAGCGCGCCGGCGAAGGGCCGACACGACCGAGCAGATCAGCAGAAGGGAGAAGAGAGCAGCGAGCAGGAAATAAAGCCAGCCTTCTTCCTCATGGAAGGCATACCAGAAGCCGGTCAGCTTGGCGAAGATTCGCCCGTTGACGGCGGCGGCCTCGCGCCAGCCCTCGGTGCGCCAGGTGATCGCGGCAAACATGCCGGTGCGGGGGACGTCAAGCAGGTGCATCAGCCCCACGCCGCCGAGATTGGCCAGCAGATAGAGCGCGACCCGCCCCGTCACACTGCGCCAGCGCATCGGACGGTGACACCGCCGGCAAAGCAGAAGCCGGAGCACCTCCAGCGCACAGAGCGGAAGCACGCAGACGGCCGTCTGGCGCAGACTGTGCATGCCGGTGGCAAAGAGGAGCAGTACCGAGCCCAACGTGCCGGCCGGGAATCGGCCGTGTGCCGGGCGGAAGAGGGCGCGCAGATAATCGCCAAGTGTGAGGAAAAGCGTGATACAGTAGCAGCTGTAATAGGAGGCCAGCAGGAAGAAGAGCTGTCCCTCGTTGGCCAGAATGGCGTGCGGGACAGTCATGCCGCCAAGGAAGAGCATCGCCACCGCCAGCCGTTGCTGTCCTGCGGCAAAGGGGCGAATCATCCAGTCAAGGCTGAGCAGAAGCAGGACGGTCATCACGGTCGTGGCGAGCGCCATTGCGGCATTCGGACTGCCGATGATGCCATAGAAGAGGGCGGCGAGGACGGGCGTGCCAATGACATAATACTGGTTGCCGAACGCCCAGCCGTCGGGGAAAATGCTGCGGCTGTCCCAGGCCTCCATGGCGTAGAGGGTGTCAGCGTAGACATCGGCGGTGGCAAATTCGGCAAATCCGAGGGTGTTGAAGAGCAGGAAGGTGCCGAGATAAAGCAAAATCACGGCCGCCATCAGCAGCGTGCCAAACGAAAACTTGCGGCGGTTCATTTTCTTCCCTCCCCTCAGTTTGTTTTTATTTTACTATATTTTTTTTGCTTTGTAAAGGGGCTCGTCTCAAAATACGGGTGATGTTTTGCCGTTTTCTCCAAAAAATACAGCGGTTGAGACGGCGCCGGCGGCGCATACTGTGATTGCGGGCAGCTGTCCGCGAAAGGATGTGTTCCCATGAGCGAATATTACGACAGAAGCATGCCCATTGGTCTGGCCATGATGCTGGCACAGAACAATACGGCCATGCGCAACTTTTCTCTGATGGATGAGGCCGGACAGCGTGCGGTGCTTGACCGTGCGCGCCGCGTCAGTTCCCGTGCGCAGATGCAGGATTTGGTGGGCGGCATTGCGGCCGGCATGGTGTCCGGCAGTGCAAATCTTGCCGGCGGCTCGATCCTGCCCGGTACGGACGACGACCCGCGCGCACGCTGAGGCCGGTACGGCAGACCGAAAAATCTGCCTGCCCGCTTGATTTCGGCCGACAGATGTGGTAGAATGAAGAAAACACATCTGGAGGTTTCGCCATGTCTGTGATCTTAGAAGCGCATCGCGGCCTTTCGGCCTACTATCCCGAAAATACCCTCGCGGCGTTTGCCGCTGCGAAGGCAATGGGCTACGGCATGATCGAGCTGGACAATAAATTCACCGCTGACCACCGCTGCGTCTGCCTGCACAACCGTACCATCAACAAGACAGCCCGCTATCCGGACGGCCGCGCGCTCGAAGAAGAGATTGCGATTCGCGATCTGACCTTCGCCGAGGCACGTGCCTTCGACTACGGCCTGTGGAAGGGCGAGCAGTTCCGCGGCGTGCAGATCCCCACGCTGGAGGAGGCGATTGCCTTCTCGGCCGACAACGGGATCCCGCTGAAATTTGACAATGTTCTGCAGAAGTTCGACGATGAGGAGCATGAAATCTTTTTCTCGACCGTCGAACGGATGCAAGCCATCGGCCATGTCGGCTTCACAGCCAGCCGGATCGAGTTCGTCCGAAAGGTCATGGCGCGCTTTCCAAATGCACAGATTCACTATGACGGCGACATCAGCGAGACGGCGCTGGCCGAGGTCGCAGATGCGGTCCCGGCCAACCAGCTGACCGTTTGGCTGCGCTTCGCCAACAACCGCACCGCCTGGTGCAAAACGCCGGCCTGTGATGCCGCGCTGATCGATCTGACCCACCGCTATGCCGAGAAGATCGGCCTGTGGCTCCTCGATAAGCCCGAGGAGCTGGAGACGGTGCGCGGCTGGGCCATTGACTATATCGAGACCGAGGGCGAGCTGACACCGCTCCCCCAGTGACAAATTCCGGGGGCCGCAGGATATCCTGCGGCCCTTTTGGTTTGCCAAAACTTCCGGTTAGGGCGCTTGACAATCGCCCCTGCGCGTGCTATACTGTTGCTATTCACCGACAGGAGGCCATGCCATGCTTTATCAATCCATCACCGAACTGATCGGCCGCACGCCGATGCTTGTCCTGCACAACTTCGCGGCAGAACTGCAGCTGAACGCCACGGTTGCGGCCAAGCTCGAATATCTCAATCCGGCCGGAAGCGCCAAGGACCGCATTGCGCTGGCTATGCTTGACGATGCCGAGGCGCGCGGGGTGATCGGTCCCGGTGCGACCATCATCGAGCCGACCAGCGGCAACACCGGCATCGGCCTGGCTGCCGTCGCCGCTGCGCGGGGCTACCGCGTTGTGCTGACCATGCCCGATACGATGAGCACCGAGCGCCGTGCCCTCCTGCGCGCATACGGTGCGGAGTTGGTGCTGACACCGGGCGCGGAGGGCATGTCGGGCGCCATCGCCCGCGCCGAGGCGATTGCCGCCGCAACGCCGGGCAGCTTCATCCCCGGCCAGTTTGACAATCCGGCCAACGCGGCCGCCCACCGCGCGTCCACCGGCCCTGAGATCTGGGCCGATACCGAAGGGAAGATCGATGTCTTTGTCGCAGGCGTCGGCACCGGCGGTACGCTGACCGGCGTGGGGCAGTATCTCAAGGCCCGGAATCCCGCCGTGAAGATCGTCGCCGTCGAGCCGGCCGCCTCCCCGCTGCTCTCGGCCGGCAAAGCCGGCCCGCACGGCCTGCAGGGCATCGGCGCAAACTTCGTTCCCGCTGTCCTCGATCGCAGCGTCATTGACGAGATCATCCCCGTCACCGAGGAAGAAGCCTACACCGCCGGCCGCCTGCTGGCCCGCCGAGAGGGGATCCTCTGCGGCATCACCTCGGGCGCGGCTCTGCATGCCGCCGCCCTGCTGGCCCGCCGTCCCGAATACGCCGGCCGGCTGATCGTCCCCCTGCTCCCCGACACCGGCGACCGCTATCTCTCAAGCGCCATGTGGAGTGAGGCAGAATAAGAAGCAGAGGAGACACCCACGGGTGTCTCCTCTGCTTCTTTTGTATGATTTAGTCGTTGACCAGCATGATCTTGCCCTTGACCGCGCCGGGGGTCTTGTAGAGGGCAAATGCCTCTGCCGCCTGGGCGAGCGGGAAGGTGTAGTGGATCAGCTCAGGCGAGAAGCGCAGGCGGCCGTCGGCGAAGCAGTCGGCGCAGATCTGCCATTCCTTGCCCGGGTAGGGGGCGGAGTAGCTCATCCACGAGCCGGTCAGCTTGAATTCCTTGCGGTTCATGCACTCCCACAGCTTGGGGGTGAAGGTCATGTCGACGTGCGGTGTGCCGATGCAGCAGACATGCGCCTTGTTGGCCGCCAGCTCGAAGCCCATCTTGATGGTCACCGTCGAGCCGGCCGTCTCGAAGACGTAGTCATAGCCGTGCCCGCCGGTGATGGCCATCGCCTTTTCCATAAAGTCGGGATCGCTCGTGTTTACCGTGCCATCTGCACCCAGCTTGCGGGCCAGCTCCAGACGCTCGTCAAGCAGGTCAAACACCACAACCTTGCGGCCGCCGAAAATGCGTGCCCACTGCGCAGTAAACATGCCGATGGTGCCGCCGCCGAGGATCGCCACATAACCGCCGCCCGCAAAGTCATTGCACATCACACCGTGCAGCGCAACGGCCGCCGGCTCAAACATCGCCGCCTGGACGTAGGGAATGGAGGGATCATACTTGATCGCATTGATCGCCGGAATTACCACATACTCCGCAAAGCTGCCCTGCTCACGCGAGCCGATGAAGCTGTAGTGACGGCAGAGCGCATAGTTGCCCTGCTGGCAGTCAGCACATTTCATGCAGGGAACCAGCGGCGCGCCGGAGACGGTGTCGCCCACCGCAACATTGCTTACACCCTCGCCAATCTCCACCACATCACCCGCAAACTCATGCCCCAGCACGATCGGGAAAAAGTGTGCACCGTTGTGCAGAACACGCGGAATGTCCGAGCCGCAAATGCCCGATGCGCGCACCCGCACCTTAATCATACCCGGCTTTACCTCAGGCGTCGGATAATCATCGTAACGCAGATCCTCATTACCGTAAAGAACAGCAGCTTTCATGTTATGTATCTCCTAAAAAATCAGTTTATTGGAAAGTTCTTGCGGGGTCTGGGGCGCTTCTTTCAAGAAGCACCTCAGCAGGGTGTGGGGCGGCGCCCCACGACTTTACCCCCGGCAAACCGCAATCTTCGCCTTAACCAGCTCAGTTACATGAGCCATGCCGGCCTTGCCGTACTTCTTCGGATCGAACACGCCGGGATCGGCGGCCAGCACTTCCTTGACGCCCTCGGTGTAGGCGATGCGCAGCTCGGTCGCAAAGTTCACCTTGCAAATGCCGGCGGCAATCGTCTCACGAACCGCATCATCCGACAGACCCGACGCGCCATGCAGCACCAGCGGAATATCTACAACCTTGCGAATCGCGCGCAGGCGCTCCACATCCAGCACCGGCGTGCCCGAGTAAATGCCGTGCGCCGTGCCGATGGCAACCGCCAGCGATCCAACCCCTGTCTCGGCCACAAAACGAACCGCGTCGGCAGGATCGGTGTAGCCGCAGCCATCCGACTCCAGATCGTCCTCCTTGCCGCCAACCTTACCCAGCTCAGCCTCAACCGGAATGCCGCAGGGACGAGCTACATTGACGACCGCGCGGGTCAGCGCAATATTTTCCTCCAGCGGACTGTGCGAGCCGTCGATCATCACCGACGAATAGCCTGCCTTAATGGCCTGCACGGCCAGATCAAACGAAGAGCCGTGGTCGAGGTGCAGACAAACGTCCACCTTCGCACGGGCGGCCGCCGCATACACATTCGCGCGGTAGAGATCAAGCCCCGCGTACTTCACCGTCGAGGGGGTGGTCTGAATCATGACCGGCGCCTTCATCTCCTCGGCGGCGGCAATGATGGCCATGACCATCTCCATATTCTCTGCATTGAAGGCGCCGATGGCGTAGCCGCCCTTCTGCGCATCAAGCAGCATCTTTTCACTGGTTACATAAGGCATAAAAAATCCTCCCGATTTAAGCATAACATCATGATGTTTATTATAGCACGCTTTGCCGGCACTGTCAAGGGGCTGGGAAAATATTTGCCATTTTTCTCTGTTCATTGACAATTTACATTTATTTCCTTTGACAGTGGGCGGTATATATGGTATACTAAAAAAAACAGCTCTCTGCTGCTGCAGCCCGTCCGTTATAACCGCGTCCGCTTCCGCATAGATTGGAGCAGGACGATTGATTACGATGAACAGAAAGGACCGCGCCCTATGGAATATCCTGAACTGCTCTCCCCGAAGCTCACCAGCCTGCTGCTCTGCGTCATGATTCTGCTTACGGCAGTGTCGGGCGCTTTTGCGGCCTGCGCAGATGCCGCTGCGGCCGACGGACAGCAGCCTGCGGTCGCGCGGGTGGAGCCGATTGCCTATCCTGTGCCCGAGCAGGGCGGGGAGGGCATCCTTAACCCGGATGCCGAGGTGCGCGGAATTTGGATCGCCTCGGTCCTGAACATCAACTTTCCCTCCGAGCCGGGGCTATCGGCGGAAAGGCTGATTGCCGAGCTGGATGCCATCATCGAAAACTGCATGAAGAACGGCTTCAACACCATCTATTTTCAGGTCCGCCCCACGGCAGACGCCCTCTACCAATCGACCCTCTTCCCCACCTCCTACTATCTTACCGGCAAGCAGGGACAGGCGCTGGCCGGCGGCTTTGATCCACTTGCCTACCTGCTTGAAAAAGCGCATGCGCGCAATATCCGCGTCCACGCCTGGGTCAATCCGCTCCGCGTTACGTCGGGCACAACGGCTAAGCCCCAGACCAATATCGCCGACCTCGCCGCCAACCATCCCGCCCGCCGCAACGCAGGCTGGGCGATCCCCTACGCCGATGGCAAGCTCTATTTCGATGCCGGAATCCCCGAGGTGCGGCAGTACGTCATCGACGGCGTGGCCGAGATCGTGCGCAATTACGACGTCGACGGCATTATCTTCGACGACTATTTCTACCCCTATCCCACTAACACCACCGTCAACGGCAAGTCGGTTGTCGCCGAGTTCGCCGATGACGCAACCTTCGCCTCTTTCAACCGCGGCTTTACCGATAAGGCCGATTGGCGCCGCGACAACATCAACCAGCTCATCGAGGGCACCTACCTGACCATCAAGCGCCTGGACGCCGAGTGCGAATTCGGTGTGGCGCCCTTCGGCATCTGGCAGAACGATGACGGCGAGAACGGCGGCAGCGCCTCCTCTGGCCTTGAATCCTATCACAAAATCTACTGCGATCCCCTCGCCTGGATCAAGGGCGGCTATGTCGATTACATCGCGCCTCAGATCTACTGGCGCTTTACGACGACTACCGCGCCCTACGACGTAATCCTTCGCTGGTGGAATGCCCAGGTGGACGGCACCGGCGTTGATCTGCTGATCTCGCACGGCGTGTATAACTACGACACCTGGTCCGACCCCGAGGGCGAGCTGTCCCAGCAGATCGAATATGCCCGCAGCGAGCTCAATTACCGCGGCAGTATCCACTACGGCTATGCCGCCATCGAGGCCAATTCGCACGGCCTGGCCGATGAGCTGCGCGCCCTTCACGCTGAGCAGATCATCTACACCGATCCCACCTCCACCGGCGCGCCCCTCAGCATCGCCTCCCCCGCCAACGGCGCATGGATCGACGGCGATGCCACCTATCTCATCGGTTCCTCCGATCCCGCCAAGCCCCTGCTCTTCGAAGGCCGGCCGGTCAGCCGGACCAAGAGCGGATATTTCTCGGTCTATACCGCTCTCGAGCCCGGAGAGAACCGCCTGACCTTCACCTACGACGGCAAGGACCTACCCTACGTGATCAACTCGGGCACACGGCCCTCCTCCGGCACCGGGCAGACCGCGGCCAAGGACCTGGGCAGCTTCAAGCTGACCGTCACCGCCCCCACCGCTGATCTCGCGGCCGCCGCCAAAACAGCGGTGACGCTCAGCTGTACCGCTCCCTCGGGCAGTACGGTTAAGGCAGTGGTGAACGGCATCTCGGTCACCCTCAAAGCCACCGCAACCCCGACCGGAAGCGGCAATTATCTCGCCGCCACTTACACCGGTACCTATACCCTCCCCGCTGCGTCTGACGGTGCCGTGGTCGATCTCGGCCATGTGATCTTCACCGCCACCCGCCGCAGCGAGTCGGCCACCGCCTCCGGCCCGCGCCTGCGCGTGATGGGCAAGGATGCGGTGATCCCGGTCGAGGTGACCCGCGATTCGTCCGAGATGAAGCTGGGCTATGACACCTGGTATTACGACGATTTTACCCCCCAGGTGGCCGGTATGCGCGACTATGCCGTCTCCCAGGGCAACGGATATTATAAGCTGCGTGTCGCCGGGTATATCCGAGAGGAAAACCTCCGCGAGCTCCCCGCCGATACCAAGATCGATATTGCTGAGATCAACCGCATTACCGTGGCAGTTGAGGGAGGCCACACCGTCATCACCGTCAACGCCGCCGAGAACATCCCCATGAACGGCTATGTTGAGGATGGGAAATTCTACCTTTCGCTCTACAACGTGAACACCGATTGGAAGGGCAAGATCGAGATGTCCGCCAACCCGCTCTTTACCGCGGCAAGCTGGGCCAAGAGCACCAAGGCCAACAGCATTAAGCTGGCGCTGACCCTGCGGGATGTCAACAACTTCTACGGCTTTGAATTCGACTATGATGCCGCCGGACGGACGCTGGTCCGCCTGCGCAACCCGTCTGCTCTGGCTTCGGGCAGCCAGCCGCTGACCGGCAAGGTGATTGCGCTGGATGCCGGACACGGCGGCAGCGATTCGGGCGCACTCGGCGCATGGGGCGAGCAGAACGAGGCAGACCTCAACCTGGCCATTACGCTGGTGGCGGCGCGTGCGCTGCGTGAGTTGGGCGCTGAGGTGGTGCTCACCCGCGATGCCGACGTGACGGTCGTCATGGAGGACCGACTGACGGCGCTGGACCGCCTGGCACCCGATCTGTCCATCTCCATCCACCAGAATTCGATGGCTTATACCTCCGACATTACCCGCGTGCGCGGGCTGATCGGCCTTTACTATGCCGATGCAGGCAAGCTGCTGACCGAGTGCGTGTCGTCGGCCGTCTCGGGCGCGCTGAACCGATATGAGCGAACCCCCACCGAGCAGCGCCTCGCGCTCTGCCGCAACGCCCGATTCCCCTCGACGCTGATCGAGGTCGGTTTCATCACCTGTGTCGAGGAATACGAGAAAATGATGAGTCCTGAGGCCATCACCGCCGCCGGCGAAGCGGTGGCACAGGGCGTGCTGAACTATTACGCCGCACAGGCCAAGTGGCTGTCCTGATGCCGCCCGCCGCGGGGTAATCCTGCAAAAAAGAGACAATTTCCATGAAAACCGTTTATGTTCTGCTGTCCCGCACCAACACCGTCTGCGGGCGGCTGATTCGCATGACAACGGCCTGCCGGTACAACCATGTATCGATTTCGCTCGACGCGGACCGGCAGACCTTTTACAGCTTTGCGCGCCGGCGGATGCATAATCCGCTGGTGGCGGGCTTTATCCGAGAAGGGCTGCACAGCGGGATTTTTTACCAAAACCGCATGCAGCCCTGTGCCCTTTATGCGCTGGAGGTCAGCGAGGAGATTTTTGCCGCTCTGGAAGCGAAGATCGAGACCTTTTTTGCGCAGTACGACCGCTACCGATACAATTTCCTTGGCGTACCGCTCTGCTATCTGGGCATCCCCTATGCACGGCGGCATCATTACCTCTGCTCGCAGTTCGTGGCGCAGATGCTTGCCGACACCGGCCTCTGCACACTGCCCAAGCCCCTTTGGCTGATGCAGCCGATGGATTTTATCGCCATCCCCGAACTGCGGCTGATCTACACCGGCCCGCTGGGCATGGCCGATCAGCATCCCATCCCGCAGGGGGAAGACGAAGAATGAAAAAATTTCGGCGATGACTTGCAAAATTCCCATGTTTCTGCTATAATATGTTGAAACATATGCAGACCCCCGATCCCGCAGCCGGCGGGCATCGCCGTGTTTGTTCCATTCCGATTGCATAACAGGAGGCAATTTATCATGCAGTACATGTCTGAAGGTGTGTTCTGGCTTGACGGGCAGCTGGTGCCCGCATCGGCCTGCGCACGCGACCGCGCCGAGGGCGCAAAATCTACCATCGCGCACGGGATTCTGATGGCACACAATACCAGCGGCGATGAGAAAAAGCTGAAGCTGAAATTCGATGCCATGGCATCGCACGATATTACCTACGTCGGCATCATCCAGTCGGCCCGCGCCAGCGGCCTGACCGAGTTCCCGATGCCCTATGTGCTGACCAACTGCCACAACTCGCTCTGCGCGGTCGGCGGTACCATCAACGAGGATGACCACATGTTCGGTCTGTCCGCGGCGAAGAAGTACGGCGGCATCTATGTTCCGGCGCACCAGTCGGTCATCCACGCCTTTATGCGCGAGACCCAGAGCGGCTGCGGACGCATGATCCTCGGCTCGGACAGCCATACCCGCTACGGTGCGCTAGGCACCATGGCCATCGGCGAGGGCGGGCCTGAGCTCTGCAAGCAGCTGCTCCGCCGCACCTACGACATTGACTACCCCGAGGTGGTCGCCATCCAGCTGACCGGCAAGCCTCGCCCGGGCGTTGGCCCGCAGGACGTGGCACTGGCCATCATCGGCGCCGTCTTCGCGAAGGGTCTGGTCAAGAATAAGGTGCTCGAGTTCATCGGTGACGGCATTGCTAATCTGCCCATCGACTACCGTTGCGGCATCGACGTTATGACCACCGAGACGACCTGTCTCTCCTCCATCTGGGTTACCGACAGCGTGGTCGAGGACTACTTCAAGACCCACAAGCGTCCCGAGGCCTACAAGCCCCTCGCTCCCGGCAACGGCGCGTACTATGATTCGGCTCTCGTCATCGACCTGTCGAAGATCGACTGCATGATCGCGCTGCCCTTCCACCCCAGCAACGCTTACACGGTGGCCGAGGTCTGCGCAAATCCGGGCGATGTCCTGCGTCAGGTCGAGAAGGCTGCTGCTGAGCAGCTCGAGCTGACCGCGCCCTTCACCCTCACCGATATGATCACCCCCGCCGGTATCCGCGTTGACCAGGGCGTCATCGCCGGCTGTGCGGGCGGCACCTTTGACAACCTCTGCGCCGCGGCCAAGATCCTCGCCGGCGGCACCATCGGCGACGGCGCGTTCGCGCTCTCGGCCTATCCGGCCAGCCAGCCGGTGTATATGGAACTCATCAAGAACGGCGCAGCAGCCGATCTGATGGGCGCCGGTGTCACCCTGCGCACCGCCTTCTGCGGCCCCTGCTTCGGTGCAGGTGATGTGCCGGCCAACGGCGGTCTCTCGATCCGCCACTCGACCCGCAACTTCCCCAACCGCGAGGGCTCCAAGCCGAACGGCGGCCAGATTGCCTCCGTTGCCCTGATGGACGCCCGCTCGATTGCCGCAACGGCTCGCAACGGCGGTATCCTCACCCCCGCGACGACCATCGAGTTCGACGACACCCCGCGTGCCTACACCTACGATGACAGCGCCTACACCTCCCGTGTCTACAACGGCTGGGGCAAGGCCGATCCGTCGGCTGAGCTGAAGTTCGGCCCCAACATCGCCGACTGGCCGAAGATGTCGGCGCTGACCGATGATCTGCTCCTGCAGGTCGCTTCGGTCATCACCGACCCGGTCACCACCACCGACGAGCTGATTCCCTCGGGTGAGACCTCGTCCTACCGTTCAAACCCCGAGAAGCTGTCCTCCTTCGCCCTCTCGCGCAAGGATCCCGGCTATGTTGACCGCGCCAAGGCTGTCCGCGTGCTCGAGACCGCACGCCGCGACGGCAAGGGAACGCCCGAGCTGGCTGAGCTCTTCGCCCGCCTCGCTGACTGCGGCGGCAAGCCCGAGACGGCCGGTATCGGCAGCATTGTCTGCGCTCACCGCCCCGGTGATGGCTCGGCGCGTGAGCAGGCGGCATCCTGCCAGAAGGTGCTGGGCGGCTGGGCAAACCTTGCCACCGAGTACGCCACCAAGCGTTACCGCTCCAACCTCATCAACTGGGGTATGCTGCCGCTGACCTGCGCTGAGGATATTGCCGACTTCGCCATCGGCGAGTGGCTCTACCTGCCCGGTATTCGTCAGGCTGTGATCGAGAAGGCCGACGTCATCGAGGGCTATGTGGTCGGCGCTGATGCTATCCGTTCCATCAAGCTGACGATGGGCGCACTGACCGACGACGAGCGTGCCATCATCCTGGATGGATGCCTGATCAACCATTGCCGCGTCTGATGCGGATAAACCGAAAGGCAGGGCCGAGACGGCAATGCCATTCATCTCCATATAAGATAAGGGACGAATCTGCAGATTCGTCCCTTATCTCATTGGTGCCCGAAGAAAACGTCCTGTGTAATCATAAAGAAGGTCTGCCAATCGCACCGTTTGCGCGGTGCGGTTGGCAGACCTTTTGGCATAGCCGAGATTTTTTCGTTAGGTTATCCTTTGATCGGCGCAAACACCGCTACAATCGTGTGGTCTGCCCTCACGCGGTTAAGCTTCAGCGTTAGGGTCGGCTTGATTTCCTTGCCGTCGAGATAGAGCGAAACGAGCGTCCAGCCCTCGTCGGGCGTGATGGTGTAGACCGCGCTGCGCGACCAGCGGACGACCTCATCTCCGGTGATGCTGCCGCCCTCGGAGGCGGTGAGCGTGACGGTGTATTGCTGCGCCGCATGCTTCATCAGGACGATAAGGAGGGGCGCGTTGACCCCGGAAGTGGCTTCTGCCTTCTTCGGCGGAACAATTATGTCTGTATGGAAATCCTTGAACGGCGTGCCGTTTTCATCGGCGAGGATGAAGACACCTTTCCCTGCGGGAATCACCGTCGTGCCCGCGATATTGCACAGGCCGTTCGGCGAGGTGATATCACTGAACTGAATCGCGACATCACCGGGGGCGGGATCCGTGTTGTTTACGAGGAGCTTACCGGTTTGAGAGACAGTCAGCGTGCCGCCCTGGATATCGATGAGGGGCGTGCTGCTGTCGTTGACCTCGAAGGTGCCGTTGACGGTCAGGCTGTAAAGGTCCACCTCTTCCTCGGCGATTACGGTTGTGCCCTCAGCGATGATGAGGCTGAGGCGGCTGTCATCTGACATCTCAAACTCATCATGGACGGTCAGCGTACCGGGGCCTTTGATCGTAACCGTGGCGGTGATGCCTTCATCTGCCGTTCTGAAATCGTCGCCTACATAGGCGTCACCTTCTACGATGACGGTGATATCACCGCCGACACAAATGTCAATATCCTCCATGCAGCGGAAGCCGTTTTTCAGTGTCAGCGTTTTCGTGGAAGCGTTCCAGCTCCATGTTTTGCCGCCACCGTTTTCGTCGTCAAGTTCAAGCGCACCGGGGATCTGCTCGCCGTCCGTCGTGTAGAACGCGTAGGAGCCTATTATGCCGATCTGGATGAGGCCGGAGCCGGAGAGATGGTTCTTAACGCGCTCAGCCCACGCCTTCATCTCTTCCGGATCAAAACCGCTATATCCATTCCGAAGCTCGCCGTTCAGCGTAAGCGTCGCACCTGCTTCGAACGTGAAGTCGTTGATACTCAGCAAGGATACCTCGATAACCGCGCCCTCGGCGTTCACAACATTGCCGACGCATTTGATGGTATTATAGAAGCCGCCGCTGCCGCCGTAGTCGTGTCTCGCGGCAAGCAGTCCGCTGACGGTGCTGCCGGCAGATACCGCTAAGTTGCCTTCATCAAAGTTGATGATAACGGCATCCAGCGTGCTGCTGCCTTCAAGGATGATCGAATCCGCTAAAAAACTTCCGCCGGTGACACTACTGCCCTTCAGCGTAATACTGCCGCCCTCCACCTTGATTGCATCCACACCGTAAAAGTGGTTGCTGCCGGTGATGGTTACGATGGTAGGATACGGAGAGTAAATTGCGTAACCGCCGGACGATTTGGTATCGATCGTTGC
Source organism: Clostridia bacterium (assembly GCA_017507145.1). Classification (GTDB taxonomy): domain Bacteria; phylum Bacillota; class Clostridia; order Oscillospirales; family CAG-272; genus SIG693. The sequence continues at coordinate 19,560 of JAFWBJ010000119.1, forward strand.
ATTGTCAATCGTGATATAGCAGGTCACACTGCCGCTGCTTTCCACAAAGCTGACCTCTACCGTACCGTTGCCCGCTTTGTAGGTGCCCGCACTGCTTCTATCCGTGCCATTGACAGCCAGTCCCGTTGTCGTGATGTCCGCCTGATAATCGACGGCGCTCGCGCCGACTGCAAGCAGGCATGCCATCGCGAGGACAAAAATCGACAGAATCCATAACTTTTTCATGGAACACCTCCAAAGGTAATTTTACATATTATATCATATGCCGACGCAGACTGTCAATACAATTACGCCAAAAATCCCGCCGAATGGCGGGTGCTGGTAAAACCGTTGAACCCCCAAATCTTCTGGTTTTACGGCATCTGTCAGACGGGGGTGGCTAAACAAAAGTTAGCGCTGCTTGGATTGATAACCGAGTATCGTTTTTTTACCCGCAAAATGCTTTTGTGGTGGTACATATGATGCAGGAACCGAACGATATCCGTTGCGGTGATTACGATATGTCCGATATTCGTTTGCCGGAGGAAACCAGACCGATTGGTCGATGGGGCGTATGCACAGAGATTCTATCAAGGCGCATAAGTTGACGACCTCGGCCGCGTTGGCCCTGCATTTTTGTGTGCGGCGTTGACTTATTTATATTTGTTTGATATAATATAGGCAATGAACCCAAAGGAGGGAAGCCGTCCTTGTCCTTTACTCGCACGATTCTCAAAGACAAGATCCGGGAATCACTGTCATCTGTCCTGCCGGTTACCGGCATTGTCATGTTGCTTTGCTTCACCATCGCGCCCATTCCGAACGAGGCAATGCTGGCCTTCTTGTTCGGTGCGGTGATGCTCATCTTCGGTATGGGCCTGTTCACCCTCGGCGCCGATACGGCTATGTCCCCCATCGGTGAGTATGTCGGCTCCAGCATTACGCGTTCAAAACGGCTCTGGTTTATCATCGGCGTGGCGCTTTTCGTCGGCATCATGATCACCGTCTCCGAGCCCGACCTTCAGGTGCTGGCCGAGCAGGTTCCCACCATCCCGAATATGACGCTGATTCTCGCCGTGGGCCTGGGTGTCGGTGTGTTCTTGGTTATTGCCATGCTGCGCACCTTCTTCCGCATCAAGCTGGCCTATCTGCTGCTGGCTTTCTATGCGGTCTGCTTTGGCCTGGCGGCCTTTGCTCCGGCTGATTTCCTTGCCGTTTCCTTTGACTCGGGCGGCGTGACCACCGGACCGATGACGGTGCCGTTCATCATGGCGCTGGGCGTTGGTGTCGCAAGCATTCGCTCGGACAAACACGCCGAGGACGACAGCTTCGGATTGATTGCACTTTGTTCCATCGGCCCAATCCTGGCCGTGCTGATCCTCGGTCTGGTCTACCGTCCGGGGGATAGTACATATAGCGCAGTCGATGCCATTGCGGCGGGCGATTCGCGTGAGTTGATCGGCCTGTTTGTCAAGGCGATTCCGCACTATATGAAAGAAGTTCTGGTCTCGCTTGCGCCCATCGTTTTGTTTTTCCTGATCTTCCAGTTCTTTGCCGGCCGCATCGGCGGCAAGCAGCTGGCCAAGATCGGCATTGGTGTAGGCTATACTTACGCCGGCCTGGTTCTGTTTCTGACCGGTGTCAATGTCGGCTTTATGCCGGCGGGCCATTATCTCGGCCAGCTGCTGGGCGGCATGCGGATGAATTGGATGATCATTCCGCTTGGTATGGTTATCGGTTACTTTATCGTTAAGGCCGAGCCGGCCGTACATGTGCTGACCGAGCAGGTTGACCGCATTACCTCGGGGACGATTTCGCCCAAGCTGCTGATGCAGACCCTCTCCATCGGCGTGGCCATATCGGTTGGCATGGCGATGACGCGCGTGCTGACCGGTATCTCGATTCTGTGGTTCCTGATCCCGGGCTACGCGATTGCCCTGCTGCTGACCTTTTACGTCCCCCCCATTTTCACGGCGATTGCCTTTGACTCGGGCGGTGTTGCATCCGGCCCGATGACGGCCACCTTCCTTCTGCCCTTTGCGATGGGTGCCTGCGGCGCCGTCGGGGGCAATATCATCACCGATGCATTCGGCATCGTGGCGATGGTGGCCATGACTCCGCTCATTGCGATTCAGGTTCTCGGCCTGGTTTACCGCATCAAGACCGCACGCGCCGACAAGGTGCCGCAGGTTCAGACGGGCGAGGACGACATCATCGAACTGTAAGGAGGGCGCTGAAAATGAAAGACATTCAATTTTTCCTGACCGTTGTCCGCCGCGAGGACGCGCCGCGATATACTGATTTTTATGCACAGCACGGCGTGCAGATGGTTTACGGCACCCCCGCATACGGCACGGCGACCACCAAAACGCTCGACCTCTTCGGCCTTGAGCAGACCGAGAAAGCGGTGCTGCTTTCGGTGGTGACGGGCGAGCAGGCGCGTGCGCTGACTGCCGCGCTGGTGAGCGAGATGTATATTGATCTGCCCGACCAGGGCATTGCGGTGAGCGTTCCGCTGTCCAGCATTGGCGGGCGGAGCGCACTGGCGCATTTCATGCCGGGCTTTGAACCTGAGAGTGAAGAACAGGAGGAGAAAACGATGCAGACTGCTTCGAGTCTTGAGCTGATTATTGCGGTGGCCGAGAAGGGCCAGACCGATCTGGTGATGGATGCGGCCCGCTCGGGCGGCGCCCGCGGCGGCACGGTGATCCATGCCAAGGGCACGGCGGCTGCCGGCTCCAAAACCTTCTTCGGCCTCTCAATTGCCGAGGAGAAAGAAATGATTTTTATCGTGGCCGACGCTGAGTCCAAGCGCGAGATCATGCGCGCCATCATGCAGCAGGCCGGTGCGAACACCGATGCACATGCGGTGGTCTTTTCGCTGCCGGTCAGCGAGGCCTGCGGATTCCGGTACGGCAAATAAGCGGGAGCCGGCCAACTTGCGGGGAAGTGCCTCTGTTTTGCGGCGCTTCCCCGATATTTTTTGACAAACCTCTGGACAATTTGGCGGCGGTTTGGTATAATAATAAGAACGCACTACATAAAAGGAGCTTTTTATGCCGATTAAAATTCCCGGCGGTCTGCCCGCCGCGCAAATTCTGGAAAGTGAGCATATCTTCGTCATGGACGAGCACCGCGCCATGACGCAGGACATTCGCCCCCTGCGGATCGCGATCCTCAATTTGATGCCGACCAAAATTGCCACCGAGACCCAGCTGATTCGCCTGCTCTCCAACACCTCGCTGCAGATCGAGCTGACCCTGCTCGGCACCGAGTCCTACCGCGCCACGCATATTTCTGAAGAGCATATGGAGAGCTTCTATCAGAATTTTTCGGCAGTGAAAAACCAGAAGTTCGACGGCTTGATTATCACCGGCGCGCCGGTGGAAAACCTGGAGTTTACCGACGTCGCCTACTGGGACGAGCTTTGCGCAATCCTCGCCTGGTCGCGGACGCACGTTTACTCCACCCTGCATATCTGCTGGGCGGCGCAGGCCGGGCTGTACTATCATTACGGCATCGACAAGCAATCCCTGCCGGAGAAGATGTTCGGCATCTTCGAGCACGAGGTGATGGACTTCCGTCACCCGCTGATGCGCGGCTTTGACGAGACCTTCCTCGCCCCCCACTCCCGTCACACCACCGTTGACGAGGCCGACATCGAGGCCTGCCCGCAGCTGGATATCCTGGCGCGCTCCGACCGCGCGGGGGCATACATCATTGCCGACAAAAATGCACGTCAGTTCTACATCACCGGTCACGCCGAGTATGACTACGACACCCTCTCCCGCGAGTATTTCCGCGATACGCTGCGCGGGATGGCCATTGATATTCCCTACAACTATTTCCCCGATAATGACACCTCGCGCCGCCCGCGCAATGTCTGGCGGGGACACGCGAACCTGCTCTTCTCTAACTGGCTCAACTATTTCGTCTATCAGCGGACGCCGTACGATATTAACACGATTGAGTAAAAGGGCGTGGGGGCTTCCCCACACCCTGCTGAGGGGGCTGTCGCGTTAGCGGCAGCCCCACTGAAAAAGCGGCAACAAAGCCGCGTTTTCAGAAATTCCGAAGGAATTTGAAGCGATGTTGGATGGTTTGGGGCTTAAAAAGCCCCAAATGGCGGCGTTTCCGCCGCCAAATCA
>JAFWBJ010000120.1 GCA_017507145.1 Clostridia bacterium
ATGGGTAAAGTCAATGGCCGATCCAAAAAAAGTTTTCGACTTTTTCCGGAAAAGTCCATTTCTTTTCTGAATTTAACTATTTACAAGCGGGGGCAGATGTGCTATACTGGGGGTAATTCGGGCATCTCTGCCCAATTTTTGGACAAAAGGAGTTTTCATTATGCCGCTGATTGATATGCCACTGGAAAAGCTGAAGGTCTACACCGGCCGCAACCCTCGTCCGGCTGATTTTGACGAATTCTGGGACCGCTCGCTGGCTGAGCTGGCCGCGATTGATCCTGCGCCGCAGTTTGTTCCGCATCCTTATGCCGCCAAGGCTGCCGAGTGCTTTGACGTTTATTTCACCTCGACCAAGGGGGCCAAAATTCACGCCAAGCTGGTTCGGCCGATCGGCATTACCGGCAAGGTTCCGGCTGTGCTCTCTTTCCACGGGCTCAGCGGCTCGGGTGAGTCCTTCCGCTCGATGATGAGCTACGCCAGCCAGGGCTTTGTTGTCGCTTCGCTCGACTCGCGCGGTCAGGGCGGTGAGTCGCAGGATGTCGGCGGCGTGGCCGGCACCACCTTTACCACCCCCTTCACCCGCGGTCTGGACGGCGAGCCGGAGGGGCTGCTCTGCCGCGACCTCTTCCTTGACACGGCGCAGCTTGCCCGCGTGGTCATGGCGCTGGATTATGTTGACGAGACCCGCGTCGGTGCCACCGGCGGCTCGCAGGGCGGTGCGCTCACCATTGCCTGCGCCGCGCTTGTCCCCGAGATCAAGCTCTGCGCCCCCGTTTATCCCTATCTCTCCGACTACCAGCGTGTCTGGGAAATGGACCTCGACCGCGGGGCATACGAGGGTCTGCGCTACTATTTCCGGCACTTTGACCCCCGCCACGAGCGCCAGGAGGAGATCTTCACCAAGCTCGGTTATATCGACATCCAGTTCCTCGCGCCCCGCATCCGCGCGAAGGTGCTGATGGGAACGGGCCTGATGGACAATACCTGTCCGCCCTCCACCCAGTTCGCCGCCTACAACAAGATGACCTACGAAAAGCAGGTGGTCATTTATCCCGACTACGGCCATGAGGGGCTGAAGGGACACGATGACATCATCTTCAATTTCTTAGCTGATCTGTAAGCCCAAGGGGTGCCGCGCCGATTTGCGCGGCACCCCCGTTGCATTTTCGGCAGAAATGTGGTATAATAGCCACAATCCCAGCTGTGAGGTATCCGCCATGAACGAAACCAAGATTCTCATCAAAATATCCAGCCATCACCTCGACCTCTCGCCCGAGGCGAAGGGCGAGGAGCCCGATGAATGCACCATGACGACCGAGGGCACGCTGACCGTCGACGGGGGCCAGGTGACCGTCACCTACGCCGAGACCGAGCTGACCGGCATGGCTGGCTCGACGACGACGGTGCGCTTTGACACCGCCGTACCGGGTCTGGTCACCATGCTGCGCACCGGAACGGTTAACACGGTGCTGGTCTTTGAGCAGGGGCAGCAGCACATCTGCGCCTACCGCACGCCCTACATGCCCATTGAGCTCTGCGTGCGCACCTACCGCGTGGTCAACGAGCTGCTGGAGGAGGGTCTGCTCTTCCTTGACTATACGGTGGAGATCCGCGGCGCGCGGCTTGAGCGCACCCGTTTTTCGCTGGAGATCAACGCGGAGGACGAGCATCTCTCTGACCTGCTCGCCCACGATGTGCTCCCCTCGCC
>JAFWBJ010000008.1 GCA_017507145.1 Clostridia bacterium
ACCATCCCTTCCTATTCTAATGATCCGGAGGATGAACACGTCCAGGCCGAGCTGCTGACGGCACTCTACCGCACCTTCTTCTCGCATCCTGCTATGGAGGCAATTATCTATTGGAATCTCGTCGACGGCTATGCGCACGTCTGGTCGCAGGATTACGAAGCGATCCGTGCTTCGCAGGGCAATATGGCGATGGGCGAGAACAAGTACTACGGCGGCCTGCTCCGCTTCGACATGAGCGAAAAGCCTGCCTTCACCGCCCTCAAAAAGCTCATTCACGTAGAGTGGCATACCTCTCTGCATGTGCCGGTCATCGACGGCAAGGCGAAATTCCGCGGTTTCTACGGCGATTACCGCATCACCGCACATGCGGATGGCAAGGCTGTTCCGGTCGACTTCACGCTGAGCAAGCACAAGCCCGCCAAGGGAACGATTCTCCTCTGATACCGCGAATAAACAGCGATCCCCCCGAGCGATTAAGCTCGGGGGGATCTTTGGCGTTTAGGGCAGGCAGGTGACACAGAGCGGGGCCTGGAATGTGGTGCTGCTGCAGCATTCTCCCTGCAAGGAAAGCACCGTCACCGAATTGCTTTTTTCGTTGGTGGCGATGAGGTAATCTCCCATGATGTCAAAGTCGCGGGGACTGTCGCCGAAGCAGGGGAGCTTAGCGGTGATACGCGGTTCGCCGCTGACATCGAGGGAGAAAATGACGTTTTCCTCCCGGATCGAGACGTAGAGTGTCTGCCGATCAGCCGAGAGGCGGATGGCCGCACCCGACGCGGCGGGATTTGCACAGGGAAGGAGGATCGTCTGACCGCAGGTGATGCCGTGGTCGGTGCAGGTGAAGACGCTGACCGAGGGAACCATTTCGTTGACCGCATACAGCAGGCCGCGGGCAGAATCCTGCACAAAGTGGCGGATGCCGTACCCCGCGGGGACGGCCGCTTCGGCCAGCAGATTAAGCTGACGGTCATAGAGCGCCAACGTGTCAGTGCCGAGGTCGCAGACGCCGAGACGGCGCGCATCGATCGGCTGAACAAAGTGGGTGTGGGGCATATCCTGCCGCTTGGCGTTCGGACCACAGCCGCTTCGCGCGGTCACGGTGCCGTCCTTCCCCACGACATTGCCCGAAAGATAGTTGACCCACCAGACTGCATCGCCGTCTGCGGCGAGATGGCAGGGGACGATGCCCTGCGAATCGATCAGCTGGGATGGATTGGTGAAGTCAGGCGTGATCGAAAAATATGCACCGGTTTCGGGGAGGGGCTGGCGGAGCAGGATGTGCAGGCGGCCGCCGTTGTACACGGTGTACATCGGCCGGTCGCAGGGATAGAGTGCTTCGACCGTCAGCTGACCTGCATCCAGACAGCAGCGGTAGATCCCGCCGCCCTCCGCGATGGTGGCGCAGGCTGTAATATAGAGTGTTTTCTTCATCATAGCATTGTCTGGGTGTCGTCCGGGTCGCCGTTGCGCGCCATGTCGTATTCGGGCGACCAGTCAAGGTGGCGGTAGGCCTCGCCGCGCGGATCGGTGGCGATCCAGTGGGTGAGCATATCCAGCATTTCCTCGGTCCAGGTGGCGCGGTCGATCTGGGCTGTCGTGAAGCGTCCCTGTGCGATCATCTCGAACCCGAAATCGTCCTTGACGTGGGTCTTTGCCGCGCCGTCAACCACCTCGGGAACGAGATGTGCGGGAATGAAGAGCACACCGCCGCCGGCACCGTAGACGATATCGCCGGGCAGGACGGTTGCCTTGCCGATGCGGGTGATCGAGTTAAAATCCTTCATGACAAACTCGCGGATGGGCGTGGGGTCGATGCCGCGGTAGTAGACCTGAACATCTTCGACGCCCTTCATCTGCTCGACATCGCGGATACCGCCCCAGACGACACCGCCGCCGGTCTTGGTGCGGGCCTTGATGGCAGTGGTCAGATTGCCGCCGAGAAAGGTGCCCTTGTAGATTTTGTCGTACATATCCACGACAACGACATCTCCCTCCACCAGACTGTCTACGACCCACTGGTTGTAGTTGCCGTGGAAGCCTTCTTCGCCGCCCAGGGCAAACATGACATCATGCAGGTCGGGACGGGTGGGGACATAGGTCGCGGTGACGGCACGGCCGATGAGCTTGCGGCCATCATCGTGCAGGGTTTTGAGGTCGCCCTCAAACTGGGTGATGTAACCTTTGAGGAAAATGGGTTTCCAGAGTTCCTCGAGGGTCATTTTCTTCATTTCTTCAAGATAACGGTCAGGCACGCGCGGACGGCCGTCGGGGAAGCGCTCACCCTTCCAGAGTGGCGTCAGCGCGATGATGTCTTCGCGGGAATTGAGATGCATACTAAACTTCCTTTCTATGGGTTAAAAGCCATGCATAATGATCGGGATCCGCGTAAACGCGCGTCCAGCAGTCGTGTTTACAGTCAGAGAAGAGGCAAAGCTGCGCGTTGCCGCCGTTTGCGTTGATAGCGGCAGACATCCGAATGCTTTCCTCGGGATAGACCGCGGTGTCCTGCATCCCGTGAAAAATGCGCAGGGGGATCGATTTGAGCCGTGCGGCATTCCAGTACATTCCACCGCCGCAGCAGATGATGGCGGCAGTGAACAGCGCAGGACGGCTCATCATCAGCTGATAAGCCGTATAGCCGCCCATGCTGATGCCAGAGAGATAGAAGCGGGTTCGGTCGGTGTAATCGGCGCTGTAGATCTGTTCACAGAAGGCAAGCAGTCGCTCGAAGCAGTCAAACCAGCTGTTGGAGGTGCATTGCGGCGCCACCACAATAAAGGGATTGAGGGCGGGATTGCCCTTTGCCGCTTCGGCCATGGCTCCGGCTTCTTTCAGACGGTCAAGATCGGTCCCCCGCCCGCCTGCTCCGTGGATATGGAGCAGGACAGGGCAGCGCATTCCCGGTTGATAGTCGTCCGGAAAGCGGATGAGGTAACGGAGATCGTCCAAATTGCGTGCTTCGATCATAGGCGCAGTCCTCCATCGATGACAATGTCGCTTCCGGTGACGTAGCCTCCCGCCTCGCTGCACAGGAGCATGACCGCGCCAACACAATCCTCAGGCTGGCCGAAGCGCCCCAGAGGAATCGCCGCCTCGACTGCGGCACGGGCGGTGGAATCGGTGCAGACGTCAGCGTTGCGCGGCGTTTCGATGGCGCCGGGGGCAACATTGTTGACTGTCACCCCATAAGGAGCGACAAATTTGGCGATGTTTTTGACCAGGCTCATGACCGCACATTTGGTTGCGGCATAGAATGACAACTCGGGATGCTGGCGATACTGATTGGTACTGCCGATGGTGACGATGCGGCCGAAGCCTTTTTCCTGCATGGCGGGATAATAAGCCTGGATGAGGCTGAGCGTGCTTTTGAGGTTGACCGTGAGCTGAGCGTCCATTTCCGCTTCCGTGACATCCAGCCAGTTGGCCTTGAACTGTACACTGGCGTTCAGAATGAGGCAATCAACCGGGCCGGTGCGGGCGTACAGCCCTTTGACCTGCTCCATATCGCTGAGATCGCAGACCAGTGCGTGCGCCGCACCCATTTCCTCACACGCCTTTTCGGCTTTTGCCAGGTTGTGTCGTCCATGGACGATAACTTCATCTCCGCGCGCGACAAATGCCTGGGCAATGGCATAGCCGATGCCCTGTGTTGATCCGGTTACCAGTACGCGCATAGCTCCTCCTTTACGACCAGATACGGTCGTTGGCCCATTCGCCGTCCCAGGCAGAGGTATCGGCCCAAGGCTCAGGGCAATCGGTTTTGTGGAATTGCTTGATCAGATCTTCATTGAGGCTTTCGATGCCAAGGCCGGGCGCGCTGGGGACCTCCATGAAGCCGTCCTTGATGGAAATGTGGGGATTGACCAGCTCCATCCACTCGGGGTGGTCCACCGAGTGGAACTCGACGGCCAGCACATTTTTGAGCGCCGCTGCCATATGTACCGCCGCCATGAAGGCGATGGGGCTTTCTGCCATATGCAGTGCAATGGCCGTGCCATACTTCTCGCACAGGTCGCCCAGCTTTTTGGTTTCGCCCAGGCCGCCGATGGTCAGCAGATCGGGATGGACAACATTGATACCGGCCCGAAGGATGGGCTCATAATTCTCTGCCAGGTAAATATCCTCGCCCGTGCAGAGCGGAACACAGCAGTTTTGTGTGAACTTGGTCAGGCGCTCGGGAATGGTCCAGGGGGATACATCCTCCATCCATGCGATGTTGTACTTCTCCATTCTGCGGCCGAAGCGGATCGCGTCTTCGATGGCAACGTGGCCAAAGTGGTCGATCGCCAGCGGCACTTCGTAGCCAATGACATCGCGCACCTGACGGACGTAGTCCTCAAGAATATCCAGACCGTGCTCGGTCACATGGATGCCGGTAGCGTGGTGAGGAATCGTGAAGAGCTCATAGTTCTTGCCGAACATCAGTGATTTGTCGATTGAGCCGGACTGATGGCAGATTGCCTTCATCGAATATTTCTGCATTTCCTCAAGCATACCGAGAGGGGCGTTGAGCGCACCCGGTTCATCGTAGAGCATCTCGATGCCGAGATCCATCTTCAGATAGGTAAACCCGGCATCCATGCGTGCTTTGAGTGCAAGGCCCATGTCGTGACCGGTGTGCTTGCCGTCAACATCGGTGTCGCAGTAAACACGGACACGGTCGCGGTACTGACCGCCGAGCAGCTGGTAAACGGGAATCCCATAGAATTTGCCGACGATATCCCAAAGCGCAATTTCAATGCCGGATACACCGCCGCCCTGACGGGAATGGCCGCCAAACTGCTTGATGCGATTGAAGAGCTTGTCTACGTTCAGCGGATTGGCACCGAGCAGCCGGCCTTTGAGCATTTTGGCATATGTTGCGCTGGATGCATCGCGCACTTCACCGTAGCCAACGATTCCGGCGTTGGTGTAGACCTTGAGCAGGATCATGTGCTTGGGCAGGCCATTGATGTCTGCGGTTCGGATGTCGGTAATTTTGAGATCACAAGGGTTCATGAAATTGTCTCCTGTATAGCGCTGTATATTTTGGTTTTTATTTACTTTTGGTTTGGGTATGAACGGGCATCGGGCAGCCGCTTATTCGAGATTGTTGTAGGCTGCAAGATATGCGTCCAGAGAAGCAACGAAGGCATCCGCAGTCTTGGCGAAATAAGCAGACATCGCTGCGTCATGACCGTCGTTGTTGAAGCGGAACCGCGAAGTCGGCGATTGCTCAAGCGCGGTGCCGTGGACGAACAGGAAGTCGATGGTTGCGCTTTCGCGGACTATGTCAAGCATTTCTGCGATGTTCGGATCGTCAACATACTTGGTCTTGAGTGCGGTTTCGTAGTAAACCGGCGAAACCTCGGTATAGCTGAAATAGGCCGCGCACTCGATGAACTTGGA
>JAFWBJ010000121.1 GCA_017507145.1 Clostridia bacterium
CCTATGAGGAGGCTCGCCTCCTCATAGGTGCATACATCCACTTCTACAATAACGAACGTATCCAACTTAAAACAAAACTGACACCACTTGAAAAGCGATGTCAGTTCGTTGCTTAATTGCTTTATCTACCCACAAGGGGCTTTTGGTACTGTCCGCACAAATTTGGGCAGTTCACGATTGGCCGAGGGCGCTTGAAATTGATGGATTTACTTTCCTGCAACACTCATCGCGGGGACGAGAAGGGCAGGCGAGCCAAAGCAGGTGAACATGCCGGAGAAGCCGACTTCCACCGTGTCAGAGATAGCAGAAATCTCCTTGAGCAGCGAGAAGAAGTTGCCGGCAACCGTGAAGGATTTCAGCGGTGCGCCAAGCTTGCCGTCGGTGATGCGGAAGCCGGCACATTCGATCGAGAAATCGCCGGTTGTCGGATCTGCGCCGGCATGGAAGCCCTTCATTTCGGTGACATAGATACCGTCTCCGGCCTCGGCAAGCAGGGCATCGAAGGTGCGGTCGCCCGCTTCGATACAGAAGCAGTACGGGCTGATACCAACCGGTGCGGCATAACTGCCTTTGCTGGCATTTGCCGTCGTTTCAACACCGGCCTTCGCCGCCGTCTGGAGATTGTGCAGCAGGGTTTTGAGAACACCGTTCTCGACGACATTTTTCCGCGAGGTGGCAACACCTTCCGCATCGAAATGGGTATGTGCTGCAGAATTTGGATGTGCGGGATCGTCGATGATGGTAACGCAGGGCGCGGCAATGACCTCGCCTTCTTTGCCGGCCAGCAGCGAGAGTCCCTGCTGTGCATTCTTGGCAGAGAAGACCGCCGAGAAGGTCGAGAGAATGTTGCGTGCCTGCTTGGGGGAGAAGACGATGTTATATTTCCCGGTCTCGACGCACTCTGCACCCAGCATTGCACAGGCGGAATGAACGGTTTTTTCGGCCAGTGCCTTCAGATCACTGTCAGCAAGCGACGGCGCAAGATCAAAGGCGACCTGTTTGTACTCATCGTTGCCAACGATGGCTTCGATGACAGCCGCGTTGATTCGAACTTGATTGGCCAGATCCAAGCCGGTGGAGTTAAGGAGACGGATGGTGATCTCATCGGCAACGGCGGTGGCTTCAGTACCGTCGCAGACGCGAGGATCGGCCGCATAGGCAGCCTCAGCCAAAGCGAGGGCAGATGCGGTCAGCTGGGACATTTCCGTCCCGGCAGCAGGTGCCTTAGGTGAGCGGTAAGACGGCGAGCCGCCCCAGATAAAGACCTCATCCTGGGTTTCCAGCAGAGTTGCTGCAGTTGCGGCGCGGTTGACGAGTTCGGCCATTTCTTCAGTCTCAAAGAGCTCGGTGGAGGCATACCCCATCTTGCCGTCGATGATGCAGCGGAAGCAGATGCCGCCGCTTCGTGCGGAAGAAATTCCCTTCAACTCATGCTGGAAGGTCGTGGCCGAAGACTCTGCCGACTCCATATAATAAATCTCATACTGTTCGATTCCGGCATCTTTTGCTGCCGAAATGAGCGCATTTTTTAAAGCTTCAAATTCCATATTGCCCTCCTTATCTTCCGCCTACCGTAATCTGCGAAACACGAATCAGCGGCTGGCCGACATCGGTCGGGATCGAACCGCTGGAGGAGCCGCACATGCCCTGACCGCGGTCAAGATTCTGTCCAACCATGTCGATGTTCTGCAGGATTTCCGAGCCAGTTCCGATCAGCGAAGCACCACGCACCGGTTCGCAAATCTTACCGTTGCGGATAATATAGCCTTCGCAGACAGCGAAATTGAAGGCACCGGTCGCAGGATTGACCGATCCGCCGCCCATTTGCTTGGCGTAAAGGCCATATTCGATGGAAGCGATGATATCTTCGTTTTTGTCCGGACCGTTATCAATAAAGGTGTTGGTCATACGCGAGGTCGGTTCGTAGCTGTATCCCTGACGGCGCGCATTGCCGGTGGACGCCATCCCCATACGGCGACCGTTGAGCTTATCGACCATATAGGATTTGAGCACACCGTTTTCAATGAGCACATTGCGCTGAGCCGGGGTTCCCTCATCGTCGATGTTGATCGAGCCCCAGGCATTGGGAATGGTGCCGTCATCGATGGCGGTGACTTTATCACCGGCAATCTTCTGGCCAAGTTTGCCGGCGAACTGCGAAGCGCCGACTGCGACAGAGGTTGCTTCCAGTGAATGACCGCAGGCCTCGTGGAAAATGACGCCGCCGAATCCGTTCTCGATGGCAACCGGCATTACGCCGGCAGGGCAGTAGCCCGCGCTCAGGTTAACAACGGCCTGCGCAGCAGCCTTACGGCCGATATCGACCGGATCAAAGAGATCAAAGACCTCAAGACCCATCCTGCGTCCGGGCGAGCAGGAGCCGGACTGATTCTCGCCATCCTTCGAGGCGACGGCAAAAATGGCCATGCGGGTGCGGATCTGGCGATCCTCACAGAAAAGACCGTCCGAGTTGGCCACAAGAATCTGGTGGTCAACATCAAGCATGGTTCCCTTAACCTGGCTGATCGAAGCATGGTAGTCCTTGGCCGCGATGCCGGCCGTGCGCAGAAGCTCGATCTTGCGGCCGGTCTGGGCATCGCCGGGGACAATGCGGACGGGGTGAATATCACCGAAACGGCGTTCGGTGAGCAAAATATCAGCGGGGGCAGCTTTGTTGGAGGCGAATTCCGCGCAAGCATCGGCGACCTGTGCGGCACAGGCCAAGAGGCCGGAACGGGAAATATCGGTAGTTGAAGCCGACACCGAGCGCAGGCCGCAAAATGCACGGATACCGACACCCGAGAGCAGATTTGCATTGATGCGTTCGATTTTTCCGCCAACATACTCGATGACGTGATTTTGGGTTCGCTCAAGGTAAAGCTCGGCAAAGTCGGCACCGCCGCGCATGACACGGCCGAGAACCTCGGCGACCAGAGATTGATTGAGCATGGTACAGTTCCTTTCCTTATTCTTTTGCGGAAGATTCCGCCATTGTCTATTATTGTAACACATTTCCTGCCAAAAAACAAGGCGCTTTTTGTAAGAAATAACTTTTCCGTTTCGGACGTTGCTTTCGCGTGGTTTTTTCCCATTTATGATGCCCAAGTTTTACCGGTGTGCATAGAATGGTAGAGAAATCCGATTTGGAGGGGTGTTTTATGGAAGAATTATATTTTGCCGCAGCAAACAGCGGCGACGGATTTGTCAGCTACTACGATCAGATCTTTGCTACATCGGCCTTTTCGCGCCTGTATCTGCTCAAGGGCGGTCCGGGGACGGGGAAGAGTACGCTTCTTCGCCGAGCGGCTGCCAAGGCAGAGGAGATCGGTATCCGAGTGCGGCGCTACGCGTGCTCGTCTGATCCGTTTTCTCTGGACGGTATTATTTTGCTGGAACCGCGCATTGCTATGCTTGACGCGACCGCACCGCACAGCCGCGACACCGAAGTTCCGGGTGCGGTCGATGAGCTGATTGACCTCGGTTCCTTCTGGCGAAGCAGTGAACTGGCAGCCGCCAGAGCCGAAATTGAAGAACTGCAAAAACGCAAACAGGACGCATATGCGAACGCCTATCACTGGCTGGGTGGCGCGCAGTGCTGTGCGCGCAATACCCTGCACATGTTGGAGCGTTGTCTTGACCGCGATAAACTTGTACGCGCGGTACGCCGGTATCTGTCCGGTTTGGCGCGTGAAGCCGGACAGGAAACACCGGCGCTCATCGACTCCTTCGGGATGCACGGCCGCTTCTGCCTGCCGACCATGCACCGAAATGCCGAACGTGCCTACATTCTGACCAATACGCGCGGCGGTGCCGACCTGTTCTTGCGCGAGATACGCCAAGCCTGCCGTGAACTGGGGATTAATACCGTTTTTTCCCCGACTTATCTTGATCAAACGCAGACAAACGGCGTACTTATCCCGCAGAACGGCACGGCGTTTTTGGACGAAGCCTGCGCCGATGCCAAGCGTGACTGCGATAAATATGTGAACATGGAGAGGTTTTGGCGCACCGATATGCTGCGGGTCTTCCGCCGCGAATTGCGGCAGAGCGACCACAGCCGTCAGGCTTTGCTGGAGAGCGCAGAACTGGCATTTGCGCGAGCGCGCGAAGCACATTTCGCACTGGAGCGAATTTATGCCGGTGCAATGGACTATGCCGCGCTTGAGCAGTATACCACCGAACTGCTGACGGGAATTTTTGCAGACATTGGCCGCTGACTCTTGCACAATCAGTGCATTTATGGTAAAATAGAGGAAATAACTTGCAGAGGTGTCACGGTGAAAATTGCTTTGTTTGCGGTCAATGGCGGATATACGCATACCAATCTGGCTGTCCGCTGTCTGCGGCGTGAGCTTGCAGAGCATGGCTTTTCGGCTGTCGTTCTTGAGCACAATCTGCGTGACCGTACCGATGCCATGCTGGATTCGCTTGTTGCGGCAGATGCCGATCTGTACGGTTTTTCCTGCTATATCTGGAACCTGTCCGTCATGCTGACGCTCGCGGCCGATTTGAAGGCGCTTCGGCCTGAGTCGGTGATTTGCTTCGGTGGGCCTGAGGTGTCTTACGCGCAGGAACGCTTTGATGGACGTGCGGGAATCGATTATCTGATCAGCGGAGAAGGGGAAGAAGCATTTTTGACGCTGGTGCGTGCGCTGGAAAGCGGAAAAAGGCCGTCTTCGCGCAGAATATCCGGCAATCCTATCTCGCTTCGTCCGGGCATCGCTTACGACGCAGAAGAGGACCTGACCGGGAAGCTGGTCTACTACGAGTCGGCCCGTGGCTGTCCTTTCCAATGTAGTTACTGTCTTTCGTCGCGCACTGAGGGAATACGGGCAAAACCGGCGGATGAAGTCATTGCCGATCTGCTTGCGTTTTCGGGCCGCGGCGTGCGCACCGTAAAGCTGGTTGACCGTACCTTCAACTTTGATCGCGCCCGGGCTAACACCATTTGGCGCGCGCTCCTGGACGATCGCTTCACCGCCGAATATCATTTCGAAATCTGTGCATCCTTGCTGGACACCGAGAGTTTGGGCATTCTTTCCCGGATGCCGGCCGGGCGCGTGCGGCTGGAGGTGGGACTGCAGAGCACGAATCCCCAAACGCTGCATGCGGTCAACCGCAGCATCGATCCGGCGCGTGTGATCGCGGTCTTAACCCAACTTCATCGTACGAGCGCAGTGCACATTCATCTTGATCTGATCGCCGGTCTTCCGTATGAAGACTATACGCGCTTCGGCCGCTCATTTGACGAGGCATATTTCTGCTGTGACGTGCTTCAGCTTGGTCATCTGAAACTGCTGCACGGAACTGCTCTGCGCGAGGATGCGGAAAAATACGGCTATGTCTGCGCGGCCAATCCGCCCTATCCAGTTCTCCGCAGCAATTGGCTGACCTACGACGAACTCCGCCGTTTAGACGCCATTGCGGATTTGCTTGAACGTGTCCGTGACAGCGGGCGATTTACGCGCGCGCTCGATGTTCTGATTGCCGAAGGGAAAGGCTCACCCTTTGCGCGTTGGTGCGGATTCCTCGATCATATCACTGCCCACGACGGCCGCCCGATCTCCCGCATCAGTCAGCCCGATGTTTATCGCCTGCTGGCCGGATATGCGCAATCTGTGCTGGATGGTGCCGACTACGCCGTCTTTGATGTGGCTTTGCGCGCTGATTATGCCGATGCCGAGGTGCGCGGTCATCGCGTGCCGTGGTGAACAAAAAGCCCGCACCTTGCGGTGCGGGCTGAAGGGCAGTTTATTTCTTGAGGTTGTTGACAATGGCTTCGGTATCGGAGGCGATGACCAGCTCTTCGTTGGTCGGGATCAGCCAAACCTGAACCTTCGAGTTGTCGGTGGACAGCTTGGTCAGCTTGCCCTTGACCGATGCGTTGATCTCCTGATCCAGCTCGATGCCGAAGAACTCCATATTCTCCAGGCAGCCCTGGCGGACAGAAGCGGTGTTCTCGCCGATGCCGGCGGTGAATACGATGGCATCAAGACCACCCATGGCTGCGGTGTAGGAGCCGATAAACTTCTTGATCTGGTAGTTGAGCACCTTGAGTGCGAGGGCCGCGCGAGCGTTGCCGTCTGCGATAGCAGCCTCGATGTCGCGGCAGTCAGAGGAGATACCGGAGGTGCCGAGGAAGCCGCACTTCTTGTTCATGAATTCGCTCATCTCAGCAGGGGTGAAACCTTCCTTCTCCATGATGAAGGTGACGATGGCGGGGTCGATTGCGCCGCAGCGGGTGCCCATGATGACACCGTCGAGGGGCGTCAAGCCCATGCTGGTGTCGATTACCTTGCCGCCCTTGACAGCAGAAATGGACGAGCCGTTGCCGAGGTGGCAGGTAATGATCTTGGTCTCCTCAGCAGGCTTGCCGAGGATCTTAATCATCTCGCCGGCAACATAGCGGTGGGAGGTTCCGTGTGCGCCATAGCGGCGAATCTTGTACTTTTCGTACATCTCGTAGGGGATCGGGTAGTAGTAAGCTTCCTCAGGCATGGTCTGATGGAAAGCGGTGTCGAAAACGAGAACCTGCGGAACATTCGGCATAACTTCGGTGCAGCCAGCGATGCCCATCAGATGGGGGCCGGTGTGCAGGGGAGCCAGGTCGCGACAGAGCTCAAGCTTTTCGATAACCTCGGGCGTGACGAGCACAGACTCGAAGAAGTAAGGACCGCCGTGGACAACACGGTGACCAACCGCCTCAATCTCATCCATCGACTTGACACAGCCATAGTCGGGATTGGTGAGTGCGTCTACTACGATGCGGGTAGCAACGGCATGGTTGGGCATTGCAATCTCAGCGGTATAGACCTTGTCGGTCATCAGCTGCTTGTGGGTGATCTTACCGTCGATGCCGATTCTCTCGCAGTTACCCTTAGCCACCACAGTACCGGTGGCGGTGTCGAAGAACTGGTACTTCAGCGAACTGGAGCCGGCGTTGACAACAAGTACATTCATAGGTGAATACCTCCAAATTGATCATGACAATATATTGTAATTATACATCAATTCTCGCATAAATTCAATAGGTTTTTGCGAAAAAACAAGATTTTTCAAGGAGAAAAACGCAGGACATGAAGACTATCGCCATTATCTGCGAATATAATCCCTTTCATCGCGGCCACGCGGCACAGATTGCCGTTTTGCGCGATCGCTATCCCGACTGCCGGATTGTTTGTCTGATGAGCGGAAATTTTACCCAGCGCGGAGAACCTGCCATTTTGCCGCTCTATGACCGTGCGGAGATGGCGATTGTCTGTGGAGCCGATCTAGTGCTCGAGCTTCCGCAGCCATGGGCATCGGGCAGTGCGGAGTACTTCGCCGCAGGCGGGGTTCAGATTGCGAACCGTCTGGGTGTTATCGACATGCTCGCCTTTGGTTGTGAAACGGCAGACATGGACTTGATTTTGCACACAGCGGAGCGTTTGGATTCACCGGCCTTTGCGCATGCTTTGGCCGCAGACAGTGCGCCCGGCGAGGGATCTGCCGCACGCATCGCCAGAGTGTGGCGAACCTTGTACGGCGATGACGGCGGACTACTCTCACAGCCGAACAATTTGCTGGCCGTGCAGTACTGTTTGGCTCTGCGGAGGCAGAATTCGTCGATTCGACCTTTGGCGATGCAGCGAATCGGCAGCGGATATCGCGAGACCGCACTGACAGGCGAGCTCCCCTCGGCGACTGCCGTTCGGCAAGCGATTCTGTCCGGTACGGCGCCGGAAGAACTGGCGGCGTATTTGCCGCCGGCAGCTGTCAGCATTATTCGCCGTTCGATGGATGCCGGCCGTGCGCCGGTCGCGCCTGCGGCACTTGCGCAGGCCGTGCTCAGTTATTACCGCATGGCAGACCCGGACGCCTTGGCCGCGTGTGCATCTATGCGTGGTGGGCTGAATTTCCGCCTCTGTTGTGCCGCCCACGAAGCCGAATCATGGGAAGCGTTTCAGTCGCTCGCGGCGACAAAGGTCTACACCAACAGTAGAATTCGCCGTGCCGTTCTCCACGGTATGCTGGGCGTAAAGGAAGCAGATCTGACCGCAGCACCGTCCTGTACACTGCTGCTGGCTGCCAACGCGAACGGACGTGCGATTCTGGCTGAAATCCGCCGCAAGGAAGGCATTCCGGTCGTGACCAAGCCGGCCGATCTCTGCCGTTTTGCTTCGCCGCGTGAGTTGATGTTGCGTCGTCGTGCAGATGCACTCTACACGCTTGCAATGCCCAAGGGGAGAGAAAGCGGCACATTTGTCAGGTGTACACCGTATTTTGCGGAATAACGCAAATATCGGCGAATACGGGCGATGCATTTTTGGCTGTTTTTTCAAAAATGCAATTGACTTTGTGCAGATCATGTGATACAATATATAGTAGCAATTTTTTGAAATACGGATAATGGAGGTAAGATACATGACTGAGGCAAATACAAAAACAACCGTCAAAGGGAAGTATCTGGAATACAAAGGCAAGCCGCTCGTCAGAGAAGGCGACACCATTTGCTATGGTGACATGAGCGAAAAGTACATTCTTCTGCTTGAAATCATGTCGTATAAGAAAACCGGTGACATCGAGGTGCCAGACACCGTCTTTATTCAGGTGCTCTCTACCGACGGTACGCATCAGATTTATAAGCAGGGTCAGAAGGTTGGCCTGTATGATGCGTTTGACATCGGCCTGGTTTGGCTTGAGCGCGCGCTCAAACAGTAACAGAAATCAGCAAAAGAAAAGGAGAGTCGCGGTATCGCGCTGAAATTATGAAACGTTTTCTGTGTGCCGCTTTGGCGGTTTTGATGCTCGTTCTGCCCGCCTGCCAGAAAGATACCGGTGTTCCGCCGGTAACAACCGATGGCGCGCAAACAACGACGGCCCCCCAGACCGACGTTCCCCAGACAACCGCGCCGGTTTCTGCTCCGGATACAACCGCGGCTCCTCCCGTAACAACGCAGGCACCCGATACCCAAAAGGAGCCTGAGACAACGCAGGCGCCCGAAACCACCGCACCGGTTGCTTCCACCCCTTATGTAAATCCGCTCACCGGCCTGTCGACCGAAACCGATCTCAGCGGTCAGCGCCCCGTCGCGGTTATGATCAACAATATCCCGATCGCCTGCCCGCAGGTAGGCATTGCTGAGGCGGATGTCCTCTATGAATGCCTGGTTGAAGGCGGC
>JAFWBJ010000122.1 GCA_017507145.1 Clostridia bacterium
GTACCATCTCCGTAGCACAGGCTCTGGCTGATTCCGAGGCGATCACCATCGTCGGCGGCGGCGACTCCGCAGCAGCTTGCGAGCAGCTGGGCTTCGCTTCCAAGATCACCCACATCTCCACCGGTGGCGGTGCATCTCTCGAGTTCCTCGAGGGTCTGGAGCTGCCCGGTATCGCTTGCCTGGAAGACAAGTAATCAAAATAAAAGAATACGAGGTATCAACCCATGAATACTGCAAAGAGAAGAACTGTCATTGCCGGTAACTGGAAGATGAACTTCACTCCCTCCGAGGCAAAGGCATTCATCGAAGAGATCAAGCCGATGGTTGCAGGCAAGGACAACTGCGACATCGTTTTCTGCGCCCCTTATGTAACCATCGCCGCTGCGATGGAAGCTGCTGCAGGCTCCAACATCAAGATCGGTGCTGAGAATGTTCACTTTGAGGATCACGGTGCATTCACCGGTGAGGTTTCCGCAAAGATGCTGAAGGAAATCGGCGTTGAGTACGTTCTGGTCGGTCACTCCGAGCGCCGTCAGTACTTCGGCGAGACCGATGAGACTGTCAACCTGCGCACCAAGGCTGCTCTTGCTGCCGGCATGAAGGTTATCCTGTGCCTGGGCGAGGTCAAGGAGCAGCGTCTGGCCGGCATCACCGACGAGGTCGTTGCCATGCAGACCAAGCTCGACCTGGCGGACATCACCGCTGAACAGCTGAAGCAGATCATCATCGCCTACGAGCCCGTCTGGGCCATCGGCACCGGCCTGACCGCTACTCCCGAGCAGGCTGAGGAGACCTGCGCCGTCATCCGCGCTACCCTCGCCAAGCTCTACGGCGAAGAGGTTGCCGAGACCGTCACCATCCAGTACGGCGGTTCGATGAACGACAAGAACGCAGCCGAGCTGCTGGCTAAGCCCAACGTCGACGGCGGCCTGATCGGCGGCGCGTCGCTCAAGGCTGCTGCCTTCGCAGCAATCGTTGACGCTGCACAGTAACACAAATCCATCAAAAAATGGCGCTGTCCGCGGACAGCGCCATTTTTCATTTTACGCGCCAGTATATCTCATGGTCGCGTTCCATCAGACCGAACGCAATCAGCTCACGGCGCAGAGAGCAATAGTCGGCATGCCAAGCCGTAAGAATCTCATTCACCTCCGGCTCGGTGTAGGTGCGCTCGGGCAGGAAGCCCTCCTCCACAATGCGCCGGCAGATGATCTCGCGTTTCTTGCGCTGGCTCGGAATCGACACCAGCCGCCCGCCGACGATAAAACTGTCGTATACCTTCTGACGGTATGCCGTATCGTCATCGAGCGCATCGTCGACCACGAGATAATCCATGATCGGCACCTCCAGCTTCTCGCGGTTGACCGAATAAATCATGTAAAACTGCGCCCGCGAACAGCGCACCAGCCCCGCCTCCTCCAGCTTCTTGAGGTGATGGCTGATTGTCCCCGGCGTCAAGGACAGCTTCTCGGCCAACAGCTCAACATAACTGTCGCTGCGGCAAAGCAGGCTCACAATCGCAAACCGCGTCGGGTCGCCCAAGCACTTGAAAAGATTCACCGCATCCTTCACAGCGTCACCTCACAGGCGATACACCCATTCTCCCGCCACCACACCTGCCACGCGCCAAGGATATCCCCAAGCACCCCACAAATGATCTTCGCCTCGAACAGGGCATTGGCATTTGCCCCCTCGGATGCGTCGAATACGGCTTTGCGTCGATCGTAAAAATTCGCCTTCACCATCCCAAACGCAAACGCAAAACCGCGAAAGCTTCCCTGCCCCGCTTCGTCCAGCGCCCGGTAGGCCGCCTCGCAGTCACGGAACCACGGAAACTCGCGGAAAATGCGCCGCTCATACATCGCAACGCTTCCGCCGCCCCCCACAAAAGCGGCACCGCCCCGAGCAGGCATCATCGCAAAATTCGCCGCATGCGACGCCATCTGCCGCGCAATGATCAACGCCTTACGCTCAGTCTTCGCCGCCGGATCAAGCGCAGCAAGCTGTGTGTCAAATTCGGTTACCTTCGCCTGTGCGATCTCGGCGAGGGCTTTGGCAGTTTCCTGCAAATTCATGGCTTTCGCCCCCTTTCAAGTATTATTATACACATCAAATCACTTTTTGTCAAGCACTATTTTGACATTTATCAAATTATTTTCGCCCAATCCTCCCCCAGCCCCACCCAACCAATCGCCCCGCACCACCCCAAAACCCAAAGCGCGCAGGAAAGTTTTCGGTGGGGTTGGGTGAAGTTTTGCCGGCTTTGCCGGCAAAACGAGGGAAGGGGCCCCCTTTTTCAAAAGGGGGCCCCTTCCCTCCGCTCGCGCGGAAAACGATTAATACTTTCCCTCCGAGTTGATCGGCTCATCGCGGGTGACGCGGTCGGCGTCGGCGATGATCTTGTCAGCCATGGAGCGGAGCATGTAGAATCTGCCGTCACCGTTGATGGTCAGATAGGACCGGCGCTCGGTGTACGGGTAAAGCTTGTATTCCAGCGTAGTCGAATCGGTGATGATCGTCAGCGTCAGCTGGCAGTTCGCCGGCGTGGCCAGTGCGGTCAGATCGGCCTCGGTCATCTCTGCCGGCATATTGCCTTCGATCGATGCAGTCAGCAACGTCTTGTAGAACTGGCGGAAATTCGGAACATCGGGCTTGCGGCCGTTCGACTTCTGCGTCACGACCAGCGCCTGACCCTTGCCCTCCAGCAAATAGGTCTCGCTGAAATTCGGCGACTCCACGCGAATCTCGCGGACATAGTCGATGTTGCGCTGGAAGATGGGCGCATCGACCCAGTCGATGAAATCCCAGGTCAAGAAATCCCAGTCGATTCCCGCAACTTCAATGATCTGATTGAAGAGGCCCGACGCAATGTAGTAGTTGCCCGACGCATTGCGCGCGCTGATGAGCACCAGGTTCTCAATCACCTGCCCAAGTTCTGGATCGGGGAACTCAAAGTAAAGCGAATAT
Source organism: Clostridia bacterium (assembly GCA_017507145.1). Lineage (GTDB taxonomy): Bacteria > Bacillota > Clostridia > Oscillospirales > CAG-272 > SIG693. The sequence goes on from JAFWBJ010000122.1 coordinate 2,968, forward strand.
GCCGGGTTGTCCAGCCCGTATTTCGTCAGCGCTTCATCGGTGATGCCCAGCTTGATGCAGCGCAGCGGCGTGGAGGAATAGAGGGTCTGCAGCACGGCATCGTAGCCGATGGAGGAAACATTATAGCCCTCCGGCTCGATCATATGGTAGACCTGGTTGCTGAATTCGCCAACACGCTGCTCCTCGCTGTTATAGCCAATCGCAATGCGGATCTCTTCGCCCTCCATCAGGACGAAATTGTCCACCGTGAAATAGTTGTTCATCGCCATCGGCCAGACGGCCATCGGCGTGACCATGTCCTCAATGGGCGCGAGGATGGTCTTGGCGAGGTCGGTATTGAGCACATAGACCTCGCTGCGGCCCGCGTACTTGGCATAGTAGCCGCCCTCGGTCACCAGCGGGTAACCGATGTAGACCACATGCTCAATACCGGTCTTGGTGGTCAGCTTATACCAGGCCGGCTCCCAGACGGTGCCGTCTTCCTGGGTCATCTTTACCAGACCGTATTCTTCCATCGAAACGGGATCATCCACCTTCGCCATCGACAGGGTGTAGCCCGCCGAGACAACCAGCGACGACATCAGCTCCTGATCAAAAACGATGCCCTCAAAGCCCTTGATCTGGAAGTTATCGTCAGCATCGCGGTAGAAGGTGTAGGTGCCGTAGTTATTGTGTACCTCAATCGATCGGATATCTTTCTTCTCGGTGTGCTCAAACATCAGGATGCGGTCATTGAAGCCGACAACCTCGCCGGCGGCCTCGGTCTCGACCGGTGCGGTCGTTTCCTGCGGCTCTTCGCGGTCCACGATCGGCTTGATCACCGCAAAATATCCGACAATCAGCGCCGCGAAAAGCACCGAGAGAACGATAATCAGGATTTTTTGCTTCTTAATCATGCGGAAAACCTTTCTTCGTGCAATGCGCGCTTACGCATACTTGCGGCGGATGATGACATACAGACAGAGGCCGAATGCCACAACCGGCGGGATAACCGTCAGCACGACGGTATAGGTATTGGCGTCGGCCGTGGTCAGGCCCTCGATCTCGACTTGGGCAAAGGGCTTGCGGGCGATGTCAGCCGGCACCTTCTCCTTACCGATCGAACGGAAGGTGGCGTAGAGCAGGTCGGCATTACCGTAGGTATTCGACTGCAGCATTGCAGCCTTGGCATACTCGGTCGACGGGCAGACTACCACGTAGGCTTCAGTAAAGTTCTCGTTATCGATGCGCTGGTTCTCACAGGTGATGGTCATCAGGTTGTAGGGCTCAAGCTCGGTTGCAGAGCTGACCGGCTTGCCGTTGGCATAAGCCTGTGCAGTGGGCGACGAGGTGAAGACACTGGAGATCTGGCGCGAAACGCTGTTGGAGTTATAGTAGCCGGTGGCATCGTAACCGTCGGCAAAGGTGATGTGCGCAACGTTGTCAAAGATGGTCTTGGGGGGAACCACGCGGGTCGTGCGCAGCTCCTTGTGGATCGACGCACCAAGCGTATCACCGTCGGTGTAGGTACCGATGATGGCATAGCCGTCGGTTGCGACCGAGTTCTCAGTATCACGAACCTGCTCACGGTTGACGATGACGCCCCACTCCTCCAGATACTCCTCAAAGTTGGGCAGCGGCGGAGTGTTGGGGTTCATGAATACCATCATGGCGTTGTTGTTGTCAAGGAATTTGTCGATCTTCTCGATCTCGGAGATGTCAGAAATGCCGTCCTTGACCTGGAAGTCGGTCAGGGGGTTGAAGACCACCAGCAGACGGCAGTCAGCGGGGAGTTCCTCACGGGTGAGGTCGATCTCCTGGATGACATAGCCGGCATCGTTGATCAGGGTCAGCAGTTCATAGTCATAGTGCTTCTCGCCGTGGGTGTAGGTCAGGCAGGCAATGGGCGACTCGGCCTGGGTGACCGAAAGGATGGTCGAGACGAATTTGCGCTCGCCGCTGTACGCCCAGGGTGTCTCGGAGGTCGTGTCCGAATAGGTGTAGAAGGCCTGCACACTAAGCACACGGAACTCGGTACCGCTCTCCACGATGACCGAATAGGTCTTGATGGTAGAGCCGGCCATGGTATACTTCTGTACCGACGAGGGGTTGTTGATGATGTTGATGGTCTCGACCGAGATATTGGGCATCCGCTCCTCAAACTGGAGGGCCGTATTGTAGACAATGCGCAGCATCTCATTGCTTTCCAGCGTATCGGGATCGGAGCAGAAGATGATCTTGATGTCCTTATCGACATCTTCCAGCGCAGCCCAGGTGGCCTCGGAAACGGTGTACAGCTCCTCGCTGGTCATATCGATGTACCACATGAACTTGGTGGAGAGGGCGGTGAAAATTACATTGACGATAATCACCGCGGCAATGAAGAGGGCGGTCAGCGCGACCGACACACTGCCGTAGCGGAACTTTCTGGAGTGCATAAACGAACGGTTCATTAATTAACACTCCTTTCATCAAGCCCAGCGGCGTTTTTCGTAAACGCGGATGGTCAGGAAAATAAAGACGGAACTGATTGAGAAATAATAGAGCAAGGCGTTGAAATCAAAGATACCGTAGCCGAAGTTGGAGAAACGGTTGAGCACCGAGAACCAGCTCAGCACAAAGCGGATGGCGTAGTTGTCGATGATGCCGTTGAGCGCACCGAACAGGATCATGGCCAGCAGGATGGCCATCGTGGAGACGGCAGCGACCAGCTGGTTTTCGGTCAGCGCCGAGACGAAGAGACCGACTGCGATGAAGGCCATGCCGATCAGCAGCATGCCAATGACATTGCCGGCGATGATGGCCGTGTTGGGGCCGAGCTTGGACGCGATCTCGGCGTACTCATCAGCTGCGCGCGCATCGTCCGCCAGCTTGTACAGCGGATAGAAATTGATGCAGGAGAAGAGGACGGTGCCGGTAAAGACGGTGAAGGCTGCCAAGAACTTGGCAATAACCATACCGGTGATGGTAACCGGCGCGGTCATCAGAAGCTGCTCGGTCCGCAGCTTGCGCTCCTCGGAGAAAAGCTTCATCGTCAGAAGCGGAATCAGCACCACCAGCGCGCAGATCATGATCATAAAATACGAAGACACCTCATAGCTCTGCGACTGCAGCGTGGTGAAGCAACAAACGAAGGCAGAGATGGCTAAGAAAATCGCGATGTACACATAGCCGATCGCATTGATAAAGTAAGAGCGCATCTCTTTTTTATAGATAGCGAACATTTCGGTTATTCCTTTCCTTGATCATTAAGCTTTGGCATCGGGCCGATCGGCATCCGACTTTGCCTGTTTTTCGGCCGTTGCCTGCATCACCGACTGGGCGATCTTCTTCTCCACGCTGGAGCGGCCGCGGGTCTTCTTCTTTTCTTCGCTGCTGTCCACGATGGTGATAAAGATGTCTTCCAGGCTCATGCCCAGCGCCTCAAGACCGATCATCGGCCAGTTCTTCTCGGCCAGGGTATAGAAGAGGTTCTTGCGGATATCAAGGCCGACCTCGCTCTCGATCATGTAGGTATAGGCATCACCGTCGCGCTCGGCGAGGGCCTCGGCGTATACGATACCGGGCTTGGATTTGAGCATCGCGAGCACCTCACGCTGCGGACCGACAATCTTGACATTGAAGCGGCGCTTGCTGTCGACGGCGCGGGTGATATTCTCGGTCAGCTCGTCGGCAACGATCTTGCCCTTGTTGATGATAATAATGCGGTCGCAAACTGCCTGCACCTCTTGCAGGATGTGGGTAGAAAGGATGACGGTATGATCACGGCCGAGGTTGCGGATCAGATTGCGGATCTCGATGATCTGCTTAGGGTCAAGGCCGACGGTCGGCTCGTCGAAGATGATGACCTTCGGGTTGCCGATCAGCGCCTGCGCAATGCCGACACGCTGGCGGAAGCCCTTGGAGAGGTTGCGGATGACGCGCCGGCGCACATCGGTGATCTTGACGACCTCGCAGATCTCAGCCAAATGCTTCTCGCGGTTGAGCTTGCAGTTCTTGAGGTCATAGCCGAAGCTGAGGTATTCATCCACCGTCATATCCAGGTAGAGGGGGGGCTGCTCAGGCAGGAAGCCGATCTGCTTCTTGGCCTCCAGCGGGTTTTCCAGGATGTCCAGGCCGCCGATGGTCACGGTGCCCGAGGTGGCCGACAGGTAGCCGGTGAGAATATTCATCGTCGTGGATTTGCCCGCGCCGTTCGGCCCGAGAAAACCGACAATTTCGCCCTCGCCGACCGTAAAGCTGATATCGTCCACGGCATAGTTCGCGCCGTAACGCTTAGTCAGATGGTCGATTTTAATCATAATAGCAATCCTTTCTGAATTGAATCAAAGTAAAAGACATGGGGCGCTGCCCCAAACCCCGCCTAAGGGACTTTTTGAAAAAAGTCCCTTAGGAATCCCCAAAAACTTTCACACAAGTGATGTTTTTGGGAGGTGTGCAGAGGATATGGTTTGGGAAAGGGGGATATTTTTAGTCATTATAGCACGGAAACTTGAATAATCTATGAACATCTGCGGCCATTATACAGGAGAAAGGTGACGAATGTGTGATATTTTTGTGTGGTTATGCGCAATCTTGCGTGACTTCGCCGACCGGTTTGATGATGCGGTGATAGATCCGCCAGAAGAAGATGGCGCAGAGGATCATCGACACAATCTCCGCGATGGGGAAGGAGAGCCAGACGGCGTTGAGCACTCCGCTCTGCGCAAGCAGCCAGGCGGCGGGAACAAGGACAACGAGCTGTCGGGTGATCGAGACGAGCATCGACAGCACGCCGCGGCCGAGCGCCTGGAAGGAGGACGAGCAGGTGATGCCGAATGCGGCGAGCGGGAAGCTCAGCGAAATGAGCCGCAGGGCCGGCTTGCCGATGCCGAGCATATTTTCGCTGGCGTTGAACATCAGCAGCAGGGGGCCCGGGAAGAGCCACATCATCAACACGCCAAAGAGCATGAATCCAACGGCAAGGAAGGCCGTGTAGCGAATGACCGCGATCATGCGGCTGCGGCTGCGTGCACCGTAATTGTAGCTGAGGATGGGAATCATGCTGTTCGAGACGCCGAACAGCGGCATGAACACAAAGGATTGCAGCTTGAAATACACACCGAAGACCGTAGCGGCTGTCTCGGTGAAGCCGATGAGGATCTTGTTCATGCAGAATGTCATGACCGAGCCGATCGATGCCATGATGATCGACGGGAAACCGATGGAATAAATGCGGCGGATAGTGGCCATCTGCGGGCGGAAGCGGCGCATCTCCAGCTTAATCTCGCGGTTATAGCGGGCGTTGAGCCAGAAGCCGAAGGCGGCGGCAATGATCTGCCCCACAACGGTTGCGACCGCCGCGCCGGCGATGCCCATATCGAGGGTGAAGATGAAGATCGGATCAAGGATGATGTTCAGCACGGCGCCCAGGCCCTGGGTGAGCATGCTCAGCAGGGTCCGGCCGGTCGCCTGCATCAGCTTTTCCAGCGCCAGCTGGAAGAAGAGGCCAAAAGAAAAGACGGTAACGATGAACATATACTGTTCGCCGCCGTCGACGATCTCGGCCACGTCGGTCTGCACCGTAAAGAAAGTACGCGAAGCGGCAAGGCCAACGACCAAAAAGACAAGATAGCTCAGCACGGCCAAAAAGATACCGTGCTCAGCCAGGCGGTTTGCCTCGGCCTGGTCCTTCTCGCCCAGCGCCCGCGAGAGCAGGGCGCCAAAACCGCCACCGGTGCCGGTGCCGACGGCGATCATCAGGTTTTGGACAGGGAACGCAAGCGAGACCGCAGTCAGCGCATTTTCGCTGATTTGCGAGACATAGATACTGTCGACGATATTGTACAGCGCCTGCACCATCATCGACACAATCATGGGTAGGGCCATGGTCACCAGCAGGCGAAAGACCGGCATGGTGCCCATTTTGTTTTCGGTTGGATGCATGGGATACCTCGGATCTGTTTCTCAAAAATACAATTCATTATAGTATACCACATTTTTCGCCCCCATGCAATAGATTGCGCCAAAAATCCGCCCGATCAAGCTAAAAAGGATGCATGCACCGATTGCATTTTGTCCGGGTTCGTGCTATAATGGGTTCGGAGGTGCAAAATGCACCGCACACGATCTGTTCGGGAGGGCTGTATATGGAACGTGGGATCTGCATCTGCGGACTCAACGGCAGCGGAAAAACGACGCTGGCACGTGCACTTGCTGCGGCTCTGCACAGCCGACACATGGACGTGGAGGATTATTATTTTCCGGCATCGGATGGCAACGGCAATCCGTATGCCGCCGCCAGGACACGGGATGAGGTTGAAGAAGCACTGCTGGCGGATATTCGGCAGACCCCCCGCTTCGTCTTCTCTGCCGTCAACGGGAACATGCGCGCGGAGATCAACGCGGCATATGCGCTGATCGTTTACCTTGAGGTGCCTGCCGAAATCCGATTGCAGCGCATCCGCGCGCGAGCGGCCGAGCGATTCGGTGCGCGGATCCTGCCGGGCGGGGACATGCACGAGCAGGAGGAAAAATTCTTCGCCTTCGCCGCCGGGCGGCGTCCCGATGCCATTGAAGCGTGGCTGGATACCGCACCGTGCCGCGTTATCCGCTTAGACGGAACAAAGCCGATCGAGGAAAATGTCGCGGCGATTCTCGACGTAATCGCCGCGCCCGGGGCCGATGCCCCCTTCGCCGCACGCTGACACGGCAAAGGGGCTGTCGCGTTAGCGGCAGCCCCACTGAAAAAGCGGCAACAAAGCCGCGTTTTCAGAAATTCCGAAGGAATTTGAAGCGATGTTGGATGGTTTGGGGCTTAAAAAGCCCCAAATGGCGGCGTTTCCGCCGCCAAATCA
>JAFWBJ010000123.1 GCA_017507145.1 Clostridia bacterium
GCTCCCGCAATCCCCGTCACAAACAGCGTCAGGGCTGAAGTACAACCGATCTAATGTAAGGAATAAGAGATTATGCCTCGTATCATTGGGGTTGACATCCCCGGCAATAAAAAAGTCGAATTTGCATTGCGCTATCTTTATGGCATCGGCCCGGCAATAGCCAAGCAGATTGTAACCAAACTCAATATCGATCCTGACCTCCGCGCCAAGGATCTTACAGACGAACACATTGCAGCGATCACCGTCATGCTTCAGAACGAAATCATGGTGGAAAGTGATTTGCGCCGTCAGATAATGGCCGACATCCGTCGTCTTCAGCAGATCAACTGCTACCGCGGCATCCGTCATCGCCGGCACCTGCCGGTACACGGTCAGCGGACCAAGACCAACGCCCGTACCCGTAAAGGTAAGCGCGCGACTGTCGGTGCTATCCGCGATAAAACTGCACGTCGTTTGGCGAAGTAATCCGTTGGTAACGGAATGGAGCAAGTGCGCATAAAGTAAAAACCCCATACGAGGGAACAAGCGCACGAGAAGATTAGTCAAATATCGAAGGAAATTTTCAGGATCATGGCTGAAGAATTGAATACTCAGGTTGAGAATGCCGCTCCCGCAGTGGAAGCAGCTGCCGAAACCGCAGTAAAGGATGTCAAGCAGCGCGCCAAGAGCGGTCGTTATATCCCCGCTGGTATTGTTTATGTGCTGTCCACGTTCAATAACACCAAAGTCACCATTACCGATTTGCACGGCAATGTAATCTGCTGGTCCACCGGCGGCAAGAACGGCTTCAAGGGCTCCCGCAAGAGCACCGCTTATGCCGCCCAGGTCATCGCTGGCGATGCAGCAAAAAAAGCGCAGCTGTTGGGCATGAAGGAAGTGGAAGTCCGTATCAAGGGTACGGGTGCCGGTCGCGAATCCGCAGTGCGCGGTATTGTGGCTGCCGGTATGGAGATCAGTGTCATCAAAGACATCACTCCGGTTCCCCACAATGGTTGCCGTCCTCCAAAGCGCCGCCGTATCTGACGGAGCGTTGGTCGCGTGTTCCGTTTTCTGCCAGGTGGTGAAAACGGTTTTTGCAAGATACTCAGTTATTTGTTGAATATTATAAAAACGCTGGAGGAAAAATATGACCTTAGCAGCTTCTTTCCCGATGCCGCAAGCCGTAGTGATGGACGAATCTACAGCAACGGCGCGTTACGCGAAATTCACCGCGGCGCCGTTCCAGAGTGGATTCGGTCAAACGCTGGGCAATTCTCTGCGGCGGGTTTTGCTCTCCTCTATGGAGGGTTCCGCGATTTCGGCGCTCCGTATCGACGGTGCGTCCCACGAATTCGCGTCGCTGCCCAATGTGGTCGAGGATATTACTGATATCGTCCTCAATCTCAAAAATGTCCGGCTCAGTCTGCACGGTGATGTGGAAAAGACTCTGGAGATCCGCAAGGATAAAGCCGGCAAAGTTACCGCCGGCGACATCATTACTGATGGAACCGTCGAAGTGCTGAATCCCGAGCAGGTCATTTGTACGCTCGATAAGAACATGCCTTTCCGCGCCGAGATCGACGTGGTCAAAGGCAAAGGCTACCTGCCGGTGGAAAAAGCCGCAGCAGCCCGCAGCATCGGCACCATTCCGATCGACTGTCTGTTCAGCCCGGTCACCCGCGTGAACTACCACGTTGGTGCCGCCCGCGTCGGTGAAGAAACCGAAATGGACAGTCTGGAAATCGAAATCTGGACCGATGGCAGCATCACTCCGGAAAACGCTTTGGAAAACGCCGCGCAGATCCTCAAGGATCACCTGCAGGTGTTCCTGGGCGGTCAGCCGGTGGAAAAGGATGCCCGCGAAATGATGAGCGATGAAGACTTGAAGGTCTTCAGACTGCTTGCACAGGATGTTGATACGCTGGATCTTTCGGTCCGCGCTATGAACTGCCTGAACAATGCCAATATCAAACTTATCGGCGAGCTTTGCACCAAGTCCGAAAGC
>JAFWBJ010000124.1 GCA_017507145.1 Clostridia bacterium
ACAAAACGTGCATTTTGTAGTAGATTGCACCGCATGAAGGCAGCGCACGGTGCGGCGTGCTGGCAGCGCGGAAGCGATCAATGGAGGCAGCAGGGCGCTCCGGAGCAGGCAACGGCGGCGCGGTCGCAATTATACAAAATGCAAATTTTGTATAATTGAGGGAGGCGAAATACCGAAATGATTCGGTTTGAGCCCTCCGGCGGACATTCGGCAAAGTGTACCATTTGCGCTTTTCGTTCCTGTGTGAAATCAACAAAAATGAATTTTTTTCACTTTTCTATTTGCACCGGCAAAAAAATATGTTATAATATACGCAATGTGATTTGTGCGCGTGCGGCATCGCTGCTCACACCGTGCATCAGCATATGAATTATGAGGAGGCTTATTCACATGAGCATTAAAATGCGTGTACTTTATTCTTCGAACAAAGGCAAGATGGACACCCTGGCGCGTGCAATCGCAGATAAGTTTGAACTGCCGATCAACGCGGTTGATGTAATTCCGCCTGCATATTCCTGCGACAAGGAGCGTCTGGTGATCATGGGCATCAGCGTTGGCGATGAGCCGAGCGATCAGCTTCGTTTGTTCTGCCGTGAAATGACCCGTGCACGTGCACTGAATGTTGCACTTTATGTGGACGGCAAGCCTTCCGGCATCCAGAAAATCAAGGATACGCTCAAGGAAGCCGGCACGAATGTTATTGACGAAACCTTTACGGTGACTGGCGGTCTGCCCTTCAAGTTTGCGAAGAAGGCTTCCCCGGAAGAAATCTCCGGCATCCTGGAATGGGCTGAGCGTGTTGTCGCACAGCTGCAGTAAAACCAGTCTTCTATTATACAAATATACAAAATTTTTTGCAAGAGGAGATCTGCTGATTTCCTCTTGCTTTTTGCTTTTTGCAAAATTAGCCCACCACAAGCGGAAGGCCGTGGTGGGCTTAATCATACTATTTGGTGCAGATATAAAGATGATCATCCGTGGCTCCGATCACCCGGACAAGTGTGCCTGGCTCCGGCATAGCGGCTGGACAGCCGGCTTGTGCTTGACAAACGCGCCCTTGGTAATAAACGGTATATCCCACGGTTTCCACGCTGCGTACTACCGCCCAGGTGGATGCTTGGAGATTGCGGCAACGCTTTCGCAGCGCATGCTGCAGAAGGCTCAGAATTGCCGCTGTGACGAGAAAGATCAGTACCTGTATCCAAGGCGCCATGCCCGAAACCGAGAGCCCCAGCGCAAGAATAGCGGCTGTCAGCGCTGAATATAGTGGGAATTCGGCGGCAATTAAAGCAAAGTACAAGATAATTAGCACGCCGCACCAAAGCAGCGGCATCGCTTCAAGCAATTGCTTCCCCTTCCCTTCTTTACTTAAGAATACGAATACGTGATCACCTGATCGATCTTCCAATCTCCCTCGCGGTCTGAGATAACCAGGTACTGCGTGCGAATGCTGTCGCTCCCCAAATCGCGTCGGAAGGTACCGTTGTTGTGCCGAATCATATAATCAACCTCATACCCGTAGTAGGTGCAGGTTTTGCCGTTGATCTCTTCGGCTTCAGTCTCAGTGCGCGTCAGGGTGATATTATACAGCTTCTGCATGGTAAACCGTTCCAGCGGTTGATTCTGGGTATAGTATTTCTCACTGAAGCAGGCATTATACGCTTCGGCATCTCCGGCGATGATCGATTGAATATAGTGAACCATAAAAGCGACATCGTTGTCGAGCAGATCTCCGCTGTTTTCATCCAAAATTTGTGCCACAGGGCCATCACTGAAGGTAATGAAGCGGTTCAACTCCATGTATTCAATGTCGTCGTAAATATTCATGGTATAGTCCGGCTCGAAAAAAATGTAGCTGGTACGATAATCTTCTTGATTATCGCGTGCCGTCAACCAAGAGGAAAGGCCCATTAGCCCATATCCCAATACAAGCAGCAAGCAAACGCCGAAAAACACGGCAATAATGCGCCGCTTATTCTTTTCTCTGGTATCGATCGGTTTGGTTTGACGATCCATTTTTCTCTCCTCAGCCGGCTCAAGACAGCCGTTTTTTTTTCAAGCCACCGCGCTGCGATGTGTCATTAGTATAACATACCCCTCCGGAATTTGCAAGAAAAAGTTATAAAAACAGCGGACGAAGCTGGTGGCCCGCCAGTGCCGCCTCCAGAGCTTCGGGAATCCGGCTGAAGTCCGCAACCAGGGAATGCGGTTTTTTCTGCGGATCATCCTGGCGAAGCGGAACAAAATAGACCGACTTCCGCTTCAGCAGTGCCGCAATATTCTCCAGATTGGCCGACATGGCGTCGTTGGAGGCAAGCGCAATCACCAGAGGACGGTCACAGCGCAGATGCGCCTTTGCTGCCATGCAAACGGCGGTATCGGTGATACCATGCGCCAGTTTAGCCAGCGTGTTGCCGGTGCATGGAGCGATGATCAGGGCTTCAAGCGGAGCTGTGGGGCCGAACGGCTCGGCGGCAACAATGGTGTACACAACGGTGCGGCCGCAAATGGCCTCCACACGCGCACGAAAATCCTCTGCTGTCCAGAAGCGCGTATTTGTCCGGTAAACGCTGTCGCTGAAGATAGGCTGAATTTCACGCCCCGAAGCACAAAGCGCCGCAAACGGCTCCAGCGCCGCTGAGAGTGAGCAGTGCGAGCCGCTGAAAGCATAGCCGATCATTGCGGACTCACCCCTTCCCTTTCCATCAGCGCAAGAACGGTCTGCGCGATGATCTCTCCCGCGCTCTCCGGGGCACATTTCCCGGGAAGGGAAAGCGCGCGAATTACCCGAATGCCGCATTCTGCTGCTGCCTGCGGATCAACACCGCCGGGCGAGGAAGCCAAGTCAATGAGAACAACATCCCGGCGCAGGCTGCACAGCACCTCACGCGAGAAGAGCCAGTGCGGCACAGTATTGAAAATCACACGGCAATCCGCCAGCGCGCAGAGAGAGTTCTCTCCCTTGCTTGCGACAATGGGGAGAGGTGTCCACTGTGCATCTGCAATCCATGCCAGATCGGTGCTTTTTCTTGCCGCCACAGTAATGTTGGCCTCCAGCGCCGAGAGCAGACGTGCCAAGGTGCGGCCGATTCGCCCGTAGCCGATTACTGCTGCAGAGGTGCCGGCCAGCGTTACCTGGAGTTCATACCAGGCGATCTCGATTGCTCCCTCAGCTGTCGGCCGTGCATTGCGGATCTGAAATAACTCGTTTTCGCTGTAATCGGTAAGCGAAATTGCCCGTTCTTCGGCAGCGGCTTTCAAATTTGGCTGAACGCGTCCGGCAAAAATGCGCTGTTCGTGGGTTAGTGAGCCCAGCAAATGCGTAAAGCGCAGTTCTGCGGATTCAGCATGTTCGCCCAGCGTGTGAATCCGAACCCCATCCGGACTGACCGGAAGCGGCAAGAGGATTACGCCGGCGCCGCGAATGGCACTCTGCCAATCCAGTACCCGTACTGCTTTGCCAAATGCGGAGGTTTCCCCGTCAATTCCCCACACTGCAACCTCGTGTCCGCGGGCGGCCAGATACGCCGCTGCCGCTAATTGGCGGCGATCTCCGCCCAATACAGCAGTTTTATTCCATGTTTCGATCATATTCGCTGTCATCCTTTTCGTTGATTCGGCAGGTCAAACTGCCTCCTTACAGCATATGATCAGATTTCGGCGGGTGTGCGGAAGGCTCTTGGCTGCATTAAGCCATCAAAAAAGGCCGCGCAAAGCGCGGCCCCATTTCCGTAGCTTATCTGCGGTTCTGGCTGTTCTGCTGGTTCTGATTGTTCTGCTGATTCTGACGGTTCTGGCTGTTCTGCTGATTCTGATTATTCTGCTGATTCTGATTGTTCTGACGATTCTGGCTGTTCTGCTGGTTCTGATTATTCTGGTTGTTCATGTTATTTCTCCTTTGTAATTTGGGAATTACGCTATCAGTATGTGCAGTACAGAGGATCAATATACAATAGCCCAAACAATTGTTGCAGAAAATTTAACCATTTGCCGCGAAAATATTTAAATATTTAACTATTTTTCAATATTTGCGCAAAGCGCTTGTCTTTTTCCTGCTTTTGTGCTAAACTGAATATATCACACAGAGAGGTTTATCTATGCAGCCAAGACTTCTTGTGGCGGATTTTTGCAATCATGCCTTGCCCGGTATGCATGACGGGCCAAATTTTGCGGCAGAGAGTGCTGAGACGATGCGAGCCCTCCGGGAGGCTGGCGTTTGCCGCGCAGTTTTTACCCCAACTTATCGTCCATTTTTTGAATCTGTGCGGCGGTTCTGCCAACGCAGGCAGGAAGCATTTCGCTGTCTTCATCCGCTTCTTCCGCGCGATATGACCGTCAGGCTTTCCGCGCAAGTTGTTCTTGAGCCGGAATGCTGTGCTTCGCCCGAAATTGCGGCCCTTGCCATTCCGGGCACATCATATTTGCCTGTTGAATTGCCGCTTGCCGAGTATCCCGATTGGATGGATTTTGAGCTGCATCTGTTGCTTCATCGCCGCCAGCTCAAGCCGGTGTTCGCCAAATTTGAGCGTTGTTTGCTGCTTTATCCGGAATCTGTCTCAGCCAAGCTGATGGATATTCCCGGCGCGGCATACCAGTTCAGTTTGTCGGCCGCTGCAGAGCCAGCCTTTTCCCGCGCCATTCGCTCGCTGCTTCGCCAGGAAAAAACTGTTCTTCTCGGTACCGGAGCGAATCTGCCGGCACAGAAATTTCCCAATCTGGCAGAGAAGCTTGCGGCAATGCGCGAATTACTAACACCGCCGCTCTACATTGCCCTTTTACGAAACAGCTATAATTTTCCCTGCTTTTCCGACTGAGGAAAAATGCCTCAGTTATGCTCAATCATCAATTAAGGAGAGTATTGTTATGACCGGACGCGAAAGAATTATGGCCGCGCTGAATCATCAAGAGCCGGATCGTATTCCCCGTGACCTTGGCTCCACACCCAGTTCGGGAATTTCTGCCATCGCATATGGAAATCTGCTTGACCATCTGCAGATGCCGAAACGACCGATCAAAATTTACGACGTCGTACAGCAGGTTGTGCAGGTGGACGATGATGTAGTCGATCACTACGGCATTGATGTTCTGGACATTGGAAGAACGTTCAATACGGCTTCTGCTGACTGGAAACCTTTCCCGTTGGCCGATGGCAAAACCGGCTATGTCCCCGCTTGGTTCAATCCCGTTCCGCAGGCGGATGGAAGTTTTCTGGTCTATCAACATGATACACTGATCGCGAGAATGCCGGTCGGCGCGACTTTCTTTGATCAGACATGTTTTCCCTATCTGGACGATTATCCGGAATCCTTTGATGACCTTGACGAACAGATGAAGATGGTCCTGTGGTCTGCGCTGGTTCACTCTCCCTGGGACCATTCGAGTGATCCAAATTTCTGGCAGGAACTGCGTGCGCGCGCACTGAAGCTGCGGGCAGAGAGTGACCGCGCATTGATGGTGGTTTGCGGATGCAATCTCTTTGAATGGGGAACCTTCCTGCGCAGAATTGACAATTTCCTATGCGACCTTCTGGTGGATGAAGAAAATGTACAGCGGTTACTGGATGCGCTGCTCCAGATCCACCTGCGCACGCTCGAAAATGTATGCCGCGCAGTTGGGGATGTCTGTGATATTTTGCGGTTTGGCGATGACCTTGGCATCAATACCGGTCCGTTCATGCAGCCCGATATCTATCGCCGCTTGTTCAAGCCCTATCACCAAAAACTGAATGAATATGTCCATCGGCACTCAAATATGAAGACATTCCTGCATTCCTGCGGCTCGATCTATCGCCTGCTTCCCGATCTCATTGAGGCCGGTTATGATGTGATCAACCCGGTTCAGATCTCTGCTTTTGAAATGGATCCGAAAACCTTGAAAAAAGAATTCGGCAAAGACATTACCTTCTGGGGCGGTGGGTGCGATACACGTGACATCCTGAACCACGGCACGCCGGAACATGTCAGAGAGCATGTCAAGCAGATGGCAGACATTTTTGCCCCCGGAGGCGGATTTGTCTTTGGTGCTGTGCATAATATCCTTCCCGATTGCCCGCCCGAAAATATCGATGCGATGTTCACCTCGCTCGACCAATTATAGTGGAGATTAACTTATGGAAAACAAAACGTTGAGATTTATCTATATCACGCCCTTTGCGGATGAAGACTTCTTCCTTGCGGTTAAGCGCGGAATGGACGATGCTGCACAGCTTCTCGGCGTATCCGCTCATTTCACCGGAACACATGATTCTGCAATCGATGTTTTGGCTGATATGGTAAAAAAGGCGATTGCTGAGAACTATGACGGCATCGCACTGAGCCTGGCCGATCCGACCGCCTTCCGCGAAGCCGCGCTGATGGCAAAAGCGGCAGGAATCCCGCTCATATCCTTTAATATGGACAGTCCGGATACCTACCGCATGGCAGGTGTCTGCCAGAATTTTATCCGTGCAGGACAAACCTTTGGAAGAGAAGCACTCGAGCATCTTGAGGAGAACTCGACTGTTCTGATCACCATGCACGATGCAGGTGTTGTTGCATTGGAAGAGCGAGTCGCCGGCATCAAGGAAATCATTACGCAGAAGAAGCTGAACATTAAAACGATCGTCAGCGGAAACACCCCTGAGCTTGCGCGAGACACCATTCTGCAGCATATTACCCCCGAGGTGAGCGCAATTCTCTGTACCGGGCAGTCCGATACTCACGGTGCCGGTCTTGCAGCGGTTCAGCTGCAAAGGCCCATTTATGTGGCTGGGTTTGACGTGTGTGATGAGATTCGGACTTTCGTGCAGGATGGCGTCATCGATTTCACCATTGATCAGCAACCCTATGTACAGGGCTTTTATCCGCTGCTGATGATGGTCCAGTATCTTCGCCTGGGCATTATGCCATTCGACATTGATACCGGCAATGCGGTGATCCGCAGTGTGCAGTGATAAACGAAATTTACGTATCCTTTGTATTTTGGTGCAGATATTTTTCTCGGGTGGCTAATCCACCGCGAACATGGCGCTCGCTTTTGTTGATGTCCTAAACTTTGCGTGCTCTGGCGGCCAGAGCGGGATTGATTTGTGTAAGACGCTCCGTGATGTCCTTATGTACTGTGCTCTTACTGATACCAAACCGCTGTGCCACCACACGGACGGTTGCCTGGTGTTCAATCAGATAATATGCCATCTCTTCGCAGCGCTCACATTTGCCACTAAATTTCATACCGTACCCCTTGTTGCGTTATTCTGTTCCATGATATGATGAACTGCCACACAAATATGTCAAGACTAAAGGAATCTCGCCATGAAAAAAGAATATGAAAAATTTGCCCCCTCTAATCTCTTTGAAGGGATGACTTCCATCTCGGCACTTCTGGCCGCACGTGAAGCAGGCGTCAACAGCCGCCCTATCTATGAGGTGTACTTTGATCAAAACAAGCGCAAAAGCAAAATGAGAGAATACCGGTTTCTTCAGCGCAAAGCCGAAGAAGTTGGATTTGCGTTGACGCTGTGCGATTCGGAAACAATTGCGGAAGAGGCAATCGGCAATACACATGGCGGGATCATTGCGCGCTGCGGTGACCGTATCTTTCCCGCCCTAACGGCACCCGAGCAGCTCCGTTCCGATGGCTTTTATGTTATGCTGGAGGGCATCGAGGATCCCTATAATTTCGGCTATGCGCTTCGTTCGCTCTATGCTGCGGGGATTGACGGCGTTATCCTTCCTCCGCGCAACTGGATGAGCGCAGCGGGCGTTGTTGCACGCGCCTCGGCCGGTGCATCTGAACGTCTGCCGATGTTGGTCGCCGACAGCAGTGACGCGGCTGCGC
Source organism: Clostridia bacterium (assembly GCA_017507145.1). GTDB lineage: Bacteria > Bacillota > Clostridia > Oscillospirales > CAG-272 > SIG693. Next base: position 7,816 of record JAFWBJ010000124.1, read on the forward strand.
TGGCACAGGAAGCTGGGCTAAAGCTGATCTGTGCGGATAAGGGCAACTCTGTCTCGATGTACGATGCCGATCTGCGCCGTCCGCTTCTGCTGGTCATTGGCGGAGAAAAGCGCGGCATTTCCCGTGTACTGCTGAGTGCGGCGGACGAGATTGTCGAAATTGCTTATGCCAGACCGTTCAAAGCAGCTCTTTCTGCCGCATCGGCCGCGACCATCCTCGGTTACGAGGTGATGCGGCAAAACCGCACATAAAAAGAAGCGTCTCGGAAATCCGAGACGCTTCTCTCTTTAGTTACAACCGCATTTATGGTCGCCGCCGGATGCAGTGCCGTAAGAGGGCGGATTAAACTCCGCAGTCGGGAATGCCATCGTACGGAAAATGCTGCAGGGATCGTCCTCTTCTGCCACCACGCAGGTCTTATCCGGAACGTTGTATTCGCTTGCCTGAACCAAATACTGCCCGGGACGGACAATGCGCACCACCGAGAAGAAACCGAGCGATACGACTAGGTATTTATCTCCGTCATGGTCATCCACAATGCTCCCGCCGAAGCGTGCCTGAACACATTCGGGGATATCGCAAGCACAGCAGCAATTGCAGGCACAGGGCGCACAGCAATCCTTCCCTTCCTCGACTACCTTGTGGCCAAGAACGATGGGATCGACCACCTCCACGACAGCCGTAGGCACATTGCGGGTCGGGCAGCAAAGCTCGGGTGCGGCGCAGAAGTCCGAGCCGTCGCCGCTGCTCTTAAAGATGCTGACATTGCTCTCGCTGCCCCAGAGGATCACTTTCTTCTCCACAACAGCTACACCCTCAAATTCCTGTGCACGGCCGGTTCCGACGCACGCCTCAAAGGTCAGCTTGACATAGAAGCGGATCAAAACCTGATAAAATCCACGGTTAAACTGCACCGGATCAATGGTGATATAAGTCCATGCAATGCAGGCATCTTTTACCCGGATGTTGCCGGAGCGATCAAGGATGTCCCGCCCGTAGTCGGTCAGCTTAACCCGCACATGCTCAAAGCAGTCACGATCGCGGCATGAATCCAGGATACGATTGGTTTCGATGCAGATCATCTCGCGCGGGCCAACCGAACTCTGGCTGCCGCATCCACATCTGTTTTCTGCCATATATAAAATCCTCCTGTTTGGTAAACTTACAAAGAATCGGGCTATCGCCCTCATCTCTAACAGGGTATGCGGCCAGCCGGATTTTGTCAATCTGCGCTAAGCATGGATATTATTTGTACTTGGCTAAAACAGCTTTGTAAGCGGGATTCTTGAGAAGATCTGCCCGCCTGCCCGTCTTCGCTTGATCCCGACAGTTAAGTTTAAAGTGGAAAAGATTCTTTCGCGCGGTCTCGGAATACCGGTCAAAGGCATGATGTAAAGCCTCATTTTTGCCTCTCAATTCTTCAAGTTTTTTTGCTGCACACAAAGTTTTATCCATAACCGCAATGATCTGTTCATCCGTCCCGCCATACTGGCATAGATCATTTTCGATTCTGCTAAGGAACGATGCTGCCAGCATCAGGAAGAATGCCTCTCCGGTGTTCTCAAACGCGTCCAGCATCAAGTCGCTATACTGCAATGCGCGATCTGCCTTCTCTGCCAGCGAAATTGATGGGGCAAAGAAAACGGTTCTGCCGAATTTATCTGCCGCGAAATCAATCAGCTCAAACATATTCTTTTGGACATAGAAATAATATTCGCTGGTGTTTTTCGCAAACAGCTGTTCTGTTTTTTGTTCTCCGGTGGTATACCAATCGGTAAATTTGGTTTTGTAAATCTCAAGCGCCGCATCGGTCTTTCCTTCTGCGTGGAGGATTTTCGCACGCATATTCCATGCGCTAAGCCGTAGATTTTCCTCGGTGCAGCCGTCCAGTATTTTGTCGCAGATGGCGAGAAATTCATCCTTGTGTGCGATCAAAACGGCAGGATCATTATCGGATAGGTCACCGCCAATACTCCACATGTAGTAATGCATGATCCAATAATCGTTCGGGTAATCGCGGTACGCTTTGATGATCATCTCGCGTCCCTGCTTGTCATGCCAATGTGTGCGATACAGCGCAATCACCTTGTCGATTTCAGCTTGGACTTTTTGCTGATCATACCCCATAAGTTCATCGAGTGTCACACCGAAGAAATACGCCAACGGCTGCAAGAGCGTAATATCGGGATAGGTCTCGCCGCGCTCCCACTTGCTGACGGCGGCAGAGGAAACGTTCATTGCAGTCGAAAGCTGCTCTTGTGTAATACATTTTGCGGTGCGTAAGCGCTTGATATTTGCGCCGATATTCATTTCCATATGCATACCTCACTGGATAAAAGTAAGCCGACGTCTGCTTCTGTTTATATTATAGCATAAAATCGCCTGCAGTAAAGATATCATTAGGAAACAGCAAATTAACGCAAAGTTGAAAAAAAGTCCTGTAAAGACAAAAAGGAAGCTGCCCGATCGGGCAGCTTCCTTTTTAGCTACGGGTTAGATCAGATGTATTTCTTGATCGTTTCGCTGGCCTCTTCAACCGGGATCGAAGAGGTAACCTGAATATTGACGTTATTCTTCTCAGCAAGCTTGTTGAGCTCGTCAGCCAGAATATCGAAAGCCACAAGGTCATTTCCGCAGATCTTGAGAGCGGAATCAATATAGAGGTCGGTTACATCGTAGTTGCTGGCAAGGATACCGGCAACGAAGCCGTACAGCGACTGTGCGTCGGTAACCATATATTCATCGGTATCAATCAGGCGGGCCTGGTGCTTGATGTCATGAATCAACTTATTGCCTTTCTCAATGACAACAACATCTCCCTTAGTCGTCTCAAGAGATTTGTTGACCATCTCAATCAGCGTTTTGGTCTTGCCGGTTCCTTTTACACCGATAATTAATTTCAGCATCGTTTAGTCCTCCGAATGTATTTATTGCCGTTTGAATACGGAACGGATATTTCCTTGCCAATATTATATCGTACTTTTATGAAAAATGCAAGTCCTTTTTGCGCACTTTCATAATTTTTTCAAGACTTAATGCCATTATTTCATTCTGGCTTCCAATTCTGCACGCTGTTCTTCATAGCCGGCTTTGCCGAGAAGCGCGAACATATTCTTTTTGTATGCCTCAACGCCAGGCTGGTTGAAGGGATTTACCCCCAGCAGATAACCCGAAATTGCGCAGGCACGCTCGAAGAAATAAATCAGATAACCCAGCGAATGCTCACTGCGGTCGGCCAACTCCAGCAGAATGTTCGGTACACCGCCGTCATTGTGCGCGAAGAGCGTACCCAGCATCGCGGTGTCGTTAACATAGCTCATTGCCTTGCCGGAGAGGAAATTCAGCCCGTCGATATTGGCCGGATCGTGCGGGATCTCAAGCAGAACATCGGGGGTTTTGACAGCGATTACCGTCTCAAACAGATTCCGCAGGCCGTCCTGAATATACTGGCCCAGGGAGTGAAGGTCGGTAGAGAAGATTACCGAAGCGGGATAAATGCCGCGCTGATCCTTGCCCTCGCTCTCGCCGTACAGCTGCTTCCACCATTCGCAGAACATCAGCTCATACGGTTCGTATCCGACCAGAATCTCTGTGGTTTTACCCTTGCGGTAGAGGATATTGCGCAGGGCGGCATAGCGATAGCAGGCGTTCGTATCCAGTGCCGGATCAGCAAAGTCAGTGCGTGCATCAGCCGCCCCCTGCATCAGGGCACTGAGGTCAATGCCGGCAACCGCAATCGGGAGAAGACCGACTGCGCTGAGCACCGAGAAGCGGCCGCCCACATCATCCGGCACAACAAAGGTCTGATAGCCTGCCTGATCGGCAAAGCTCTTCAGCGTGCCCTTTGCGCGGTCGGTAGTGACAAAAATGCGCTCGCGTGCACCGTCTGCGCCGTATTTCTGCTCCAGCATATCGCGGAAAATACGGAAGGCGACAGCCGGTTCGGTTGTGGTGCCCGATTTGGAGATGACATTGATGCAGACGTCCTTTCCCTCGCAAAGCGTGAGGAGCTCTTTGAGCGAAGACGCGCTGATCGAATTACCGGAGAAATAGATCTCCGGTGTTTTCTTGGGCAGCTGGTTATAGAGCGGAGAACGCAGAAACTCAATCACGGCACGCGCACCAAGATAGGAGCCGCCGATACCGATGACGATAAACACATCACAGTTCTTTTGAATTTTTTCTGCTGCTGCGCGAATCGCATCAAACTCGGCACGGTCATACTGTACAGGAAGATCTACCCAGCCGAGGAAGTCGCTGCCGGGGCCGCTTCGGTCCATCAACATTTGATGTGCCGTATTCACCATCGGCTGCATGTTCTGCAGTTCTTCGGCAGAGATAAAATCACGAAGGAATTTGTCATTGAGATTGAGTGTCATGCAAAATACCGCCTTTGCCAAAAATTGATAACTACATTGTACTACAAAACAGAGGAAAAATCAACAGGAAAGCAAGATTTTTCGGAAGAATTCTTTCTCATGTACCCCAGAGTACCGCTGCACGGAAAATGCGGCCAAGTACGCCCCAGAATCCGATTCGTTCAACTGATTCTGCGCAAAGAATATCGGTGCTGCCGACTTGCTCGCCGTCGCAGACAAAGCGCACTTCGCCGACGTGATCCCCTTCTTTGAGCGGGGCGGATACATTTTCCGGACAGATATATTCAACCGTTACTTGCCCTTCCCTGCCCTTGGGCAGAACACAGGAGAAAGGCGCGTAGCCAATTCCGCAGTAAGCATCCACGCCGCCACGGACATAGATGGGATCCAAATCGATCGGGCTATGGGTATAGACGCCGTAATTGGCAAATCCCCAATCCAAAAGCGTTTTGGCAGCATCGTTGCGAATGTCTCGGGATGGTGAGCCCATAATGACTGCGATCAGCTGCATGCCGTCCCGTTCTGCCGTCGCGCTGATGCAAAAACCGGCACGCGAGGTTGAGCCTGTTTTCAGCCCATTTGCGCCGCGGTAAAAACGGATCAGACGGTTGGTATTGGTCAGACCGAATTCGCCATTGCGGATGCTGTCCATCCAGATGCCGCTGTAAGAAAGAATTTGCGGGTGTGCCAGCAGTGCACGCGACATCAGCGCGATATCCCGCGCCGACGTCAAATGCCGCTCAACCGTATCGTCAAGGCCGTTTGTATTCTCAAAATGCGTATTTTTCATGCCGAGCTCTTCCGCGCGCGCGTTCATGCGTGCGACAAAAACCGCTTCGCTTCCGCAGATATGTTCGGCCAGGGCCACTGCGGCGTCGTTGGCTGATGCCACAACAACGCTCTTGAGCAGGTCCTCAACCGACATCTGCTCGCCTTCCTTCAGATAGATCTGCGACCCGCCCATTGATGCGGCATTGGCGCTGGCGCAGACCATGTCATTAAGCGAAATCGCCCCAGCTTCAATTGCCTCCATGACCAGCAGCAGGGTCATAATTTTGGTTACCGAAGCGGGCGGGAGCGCTTCGTCGGCATTGTATTCACCCAAGATCTTACCGGTAGATGCTTCCATCAGCAATGCGCTTTTGGCATTTACCTCCGGCATGGCGGAAGCTTCTGCCGCCGCGGAGGGGGAGAAAATCGCTGTTATCTGGACGATGACAGCAGTCATTGCTGCGGCAATGCGCAGCAGTTTGCGACTTGGTGTACACATATTCATCACCTCAAAGACAGCATATGCGAAGCATGTACACATTATACCAGAAAAAAAGCTGCCATGCGATAAGCGAAACCCGCATGACAGCAAATATTTATTTTACGGCAAGATGGAGTGTCGGCACGGTGTGCAAGGTGCAGACAATGTCAGCATCGGCAGCGCGGACCATGGCACAGAGCTTACCGCAAACCGGCAGTTCGGTCCAGAAATGCCCCGCTTCAAGCAGGTTGATGCCCTCTTCTGCTGCGTCAAGCATGGTGTGATAACCCGCACGGCCGGTCAGATAGGTGTCGCACCCTGCCGCACGCGCCGCATAGAGAAAATCTCCGCCTTCTCCGCCAAGCAACCCGATACGCTGTACCGGCTTGCCGGCATCTGCAAGATTGACGGCAGGACATCCGAGTTTTTGGCAAACGAGGGTGCCGAAATCACGCAGAGCCATCGGCTTATCCAGTGTGATGATTCTGCCTTCCAGCGCATCTTCGCAGGCAAAACGCCCAACAACAGGCTGCCCCAGTACCTCGGCCAGTGCCTCATTAACGCCGCCCTCCCATGCATCCAGACGCGTATGCAGTCCGATAACCGAGATGCCGGCGCAGGCAAGCCGGAGCAGCTTGCGCGGCACAGTTGATGCAGGCGTCAGCGCTTTGATTGGCCGAAACAGGATGGGGTGGTGCGCCAGAATCACATCGTATCGGCCGTTGATTGCTTCCTCGACCACGGCATCGGTCACATCAAGCGATACCAAGACCCGCTTGACCTGCCGTGCAGGATCGGGGCAGCAAAGCAACCCGTCATTGTCCCAGGCGCAGGAGAGCGTCCGTGGGATGCGCGTATCGAAATACTGATAGAGTTCTTCAACCGTCATGTTGCATTTCCTCCGTGTGTGCTGCGCCACGCCAAAATTTCGTCGCGCATCTTCTCGTCGTCGCCGCCGGACAGACCGGCGCGGCTGCGGCCATCGAGCCGTGCGTTCAGCACATCCAGCCAGTGCGACATGCGTGCATGCAGCAAATCTGAGCCGGCCGCAAGGTTGCAGGGGCCAAATTCTTCCTCAAGTGGAGACAGAGCTGTCGGTTTCGCGCTGTATTCAGCACAGATGGTTTGATAGATCTTTCCTGCCGCCTGTGACATTTGCTCTCCGCAAATGCTGAAGCCGTTCGCAGTCAGCCAACGGCGCAGTTCTGCGCATTTGGTCATCGGCTGCAGGATCAGGCGAATTGCCGAATTGCGTGTGAATGGTGCTTCGTTCAGGATACGCACGATCAGCTCTCCGCCCATGCCGAAGATTAGAATATCGGTCAGACCTTCTTCCTCCAGCCCGTGCAGACCGTCGGTTTCCCGCAGCTGCACGCGGTCGGTCAGGCCGTACTTTTTGACGGTTTCGGCTGCATGTACCAGTGGGCCGGCATTCACATCTGCCGCAATCGCCGACAACGCGCGGCCCTCGAGGATCAGTGCGGCCGGAAGATAGGCGTGATCGGTCCCAATATCGGCGACAATTGCCCCAGGGCGAACAAAATCAAAAGCAGTTCGCAGCCGAGCATCGAGCGCGGGTGCGTGCGTCATCTGCTGCATAAGACCTCCAAATGATGACGGGGTGCTGCGCATGCAGTACCCCGTTTTGGTGTTCCATTATTTGTCTGCCAGGAATTCGTTGAGCTTCTTTACCAGCTCATCCGCGTTGGTGCCGTGAACGGCGCATGCCTGCTCGATGGTCTCGCCGCGGGAAGCCGGGCAGCCGAGGCAGTGCATGCCAATCTCAAAGAAAAACTTTGCGGTGTCGCTGTTGTAATCCAGAACGTCGCCGATAATCGAATTTTTCGTAATCTGCATGGTTTAAATCCTCCTTGTTTGCGATTCTTGTTTTATTATACCCCAAAGCCGGCAAAATGTCAAGCAAGAATCGATGAATAATTTCTCATTTGCCGGTTTTCTGTGTGCGGAAAATCCTGCAAATTGAGTTGACAAAAGAATCATGCCTATGCTATAATAGCGATGCATGGGAGTTAGCTGAACTTGAAAGGGAGTGTAATTGTGTGAAAAAAATCAATGGTGTAACAGTGTGCTATACGTTGAGTGTGTTGTTCTTCCTTGGCTTTATTGTCAACACGATTATTGATTACGGCCGATACAACAGCACTTTGAATTCCGCACCATTCTATCTTTGGGTTGTGGTAAACATACTTTATTTTATCGCTCCTGCAATTATTGCTTTTATTCTTGGTATTGTTATCAAGAAAAAGCAACAAGCAATCTGACAAATTCCAATCAGGCGAATCAATAAGGAGCAGAGGGTTAGCCCTCTGCTCCTGTTGTATTATGCGGTGGCTTTGGTGCAAATCTTACTTGAAGTAGCGGTTGAGCAGACCCTCAAATGCCTTACCGTGACGGGCTTCGTCGCGAGCCATCTCGTGGACGGTGTCGTGGATAGCGTCGAGGTTGAGTTCCTTCGCCATCTTAGCAAGCTCGAACTTGCCTGCGGTTGCACCGTTCTCGGCCTCAACGCGCATCTCGAGGTTCTTCTTGGTAGAATCGGTGACAACCTCGCCCAGAAGCTCTGCAAACTTAGCAGCATGCTCTGCCTCTTCAAAGGCAGCCTTCTCCCAGTACAGGCCGATCTCAGGATAACCCTTGCGGTGTGCAACACGAGCCATTGCCAGGTACATACCAACTTCGGTGCACTCGCCCATGAAGTTAGCCTTCAGACCTTCGATAATTGCCTCGGGTGCGCCCTTTGCGACGCCGACAACATGCTCAGCAGCCCAGGTCAGCTCGGCAGCCTTAACTTCGTTGAACATCTTAGCGGGAACACCGCACTGCGGGCATTTCTCGGGAGCAGCATCACCTTCGTGAACATAACCGCAAACCTTGCAAACAAACTTTTTCATGTGTAAATCCTCCAAATAAATTATAAAATTATTTTTTCTATATCGCTCATATCCAAAGTCGGATCGATGAGTCTTGCAATGGTCAGGCGCCGCATTTTCTCCGCAATGTCTGATGAGATCAGACGAAATATCTGGTGATAGCGGCATTGGGTTTTACAGGCGCCGTTTTTGCTGCAGACATAGCTGTCATCTGCGCACTTGGAGATTTCCAGTGGACCGTCGATTAACTCGACGATGTCCAGCATACTGACCGCCTCAGGGGAAAGAGACAGTCGGTATCCGCCTTTGGCTCCCGCGAAGGAGGAGAGGATACCGCCTTGCATGAGCTTTCGCAGGATCTTATGCGTAAAACGTTCCGGAACCCCGGTTCTATCCGCAATTTCTCCAGCGCCGCAGATTGAGTCTTCAACCGCAAGCAAGGTAACCATGCGTAAGGCGTAATCTGCTTCTTGTGTAATTCGCACGGTTAGCACCTCCGGGTTTATATTGCACTGTTTTTGTGCAATATAATTATACACAACTGAATTCGGTTTGTCAATAGGTTTTTGAAAAAATTTTTGATTAATTTTTTAGTTCAGCGGCAGATGATATTCGCTATTGAGAGAGAATATGTAATCAGGCTTAATTGTTTGCAAAAGTTCATCCGATAAAGTGTAGTTTTCTTCCGGGAGGACATAGATTTGGGAAAAATGTTGTGCCAAGTACGGTATAATCGGTGTTCCGCATGCATCGCGCAAAACAATCGCACGCGGAAGATTACTGTTCTTGTTTTGATAAATCAATGCGGTATCGCCGTTTGCGTGTTCAGCCTCGCTCATGGTGAAACTGGTTTTCTTGAATGAGAGTACTGTAATTTTTTCGGTAATGCTGTTTTTGTCTAGATTTAGCAAATCAAGCAAGTCTCCGCCCAGCTGTAGCACGTCGGTCATTGTGCAGCTGTCAAGGGAAAGCGGCTTCAATCGAGGGTCTTCCGCTGATAAAGCATCCATCACGGTATAGTAGGCAGCGTAAGCGCCAATAGGCGTAAGAGAATCATCTGTGAGACGGAAGGTCAAATCCGTGTGTGCGGCCTTGCGAAGCGGTTCGGTCAAATCAAATGCGGAGATATTCGGATAAATACTGACCGCATCGATCAGCTGCATGATGCGCGGTGTTTGGCTGTGTGCATCAGCAAGCGCGGGGAGCGCTTCACGATAGACACTGCGCTTATCCGGGATATAGATGTGAACAAGCTGCGTGTCAGTTCCGGTCAAGCGTGCTGCGCTGGTGCAATATTCTTCAAAACGCAGACCGATACGGCGCAGCTGCTGACGTGTATAGGGCTGGCTCGGCAAATATGCACTCGTCTCGTCGCGAAAGAGCATCGAGTTTTTGCCGACAATAATCGGAACCTCGGTTTGCATATCGACAACGGAGAGCGTCAGCGATGTGTGGGCACTGATTTGCTTCCCTTCCACCACGGCGGATAATGTTACATCGGCTTGCGTGACATTCCCTTGCAAGCTGGCGCACAGAACAAACCGTTCATTTTGCGAGATAGCTGAAGTTGGTATGATGCCGTCTCCGGAAAGACGAACCGTGCTTCCCTCCTCACAGCGGCCGACGATGCAAATGTCGGTTTCGTTGATCTGTGAAACACCAAGAACGATCGGTGTCATTGCCCTAAAAGGATCGTCACCGGGGTTCAGGCCATCGTTGTAGGAGAGCATCACGGCCTTATCCAGCAGCGTGTCCAGTTCGTTTTCGTGAATAAACTGGACCACGATCGAAGGCGAGATGTGTTCAAGCGCCATTTTGCTGTATGCCGGCGTATTTTTATAGGCTATGATACCAAAGGTATTGGAAAAGTACGGCATCAGCTGAATTTTGTCCCACTCCTGGCTGAATTCGAGCAAAAGAATGGGGCGATTGGGAATTACGCTTCGGTATTCCGGTTTGGCGTAAGTTATTTCCGTTCCCGCAACGCGTTCGAGAATCTGGTATTTCAGTTCAGTGTCATTTGCCAGGGAAAGCGTTCGGTTTTGGATGAGTTTTTCCACTCCGGCGCGGCGTGCCAAAGCTTTGCCGTCAATGTAACGGGTAAAAATGTGGATCTCCTGATTCAGGGCAGCCGAATAATTTTCCATTTCTATATTAGGAAAAGCATCCAAGACGGCACGATATACGTTGATGGCCCCCAGGGCATTGAGGGAGTCTTCAGTATTGTTATAAAGCTGTCCCTGCGTTTTAGCGGAACGCAGAGCATCCGTCAAATTGAGAAAATTTATCTCACCGTAGTTCGTCAGATATGCCTGAAGCTGTTCAAGCCTGGTCTGCCCCGCGGAAGCCCCGAGCAAAGCGGGGAGATTTTCTCCGTATATGGTTTGGAGGTTTGGAATCACAGCAAGGATGTAGTCTGCGCCTTGATTGCGGTAGGCAATGCTGCGCATGGTAATAGATTTTGCCAGCAAATCAAGTTCTGCTTCGCTATATAGGGCATTTCCGGTATAATCGGTCAGATAGTCGTAGAGCTTGCCAGAGCTTTCGGATTGGCGCGGAAAGAGAAAATGGTTTCGCCCGACCAGGACGGAAGGGGTTGCCGTCTGTTTGAATAGGCGGTAATCGACAGCAGTGATGAATTCGCGCAGATCTTTCTGTAGAAAAACACCGCGATCAAATGCAGTGAGATTTTCCGGCAGTGGATAATCGCTGTGATAAGCGGTATCTGTATAGTTGTCCGGGGAGCCGATTAAGGCGGTAATACCAAACACGATAGTTCCGCTGAGTATCACGGCAATGAACAGTACAGTTAAGAGAAGCGGTATGGTACGCGGGTTATGCATTTCGGCCTCCTTTCGGTTGAATGAGCTAAATCACAATATGATTGAATGGGGTAGCTGCATACTGCGGGAACTGTGGTGTAAATTGAAGAATGGTAAACACAAAGGCGCCCATGAAAATCAGCATGGAAGCAGTACACAGCGTCATTTGCAGCGGGTGTGAGAGTTTGTTCAGATACCTACCGGAAGTCGCATGCAAAGGAAGCGCTGCAAAAAGCCCGATGGCACCAACCAACAGATAGCGGCCGTAGGCCGATACGGAATATAGCGCATCCGAAAGCTCCGGTGTCGGCTGCAGCTGAATTTTGCCCAGAATCGACCAGGTTTGCGCAGGGCTTTCGATTAAGGCAAAGCACCAGAAGATCAGCAGTGTGAGCAGAGAAAGTGAAGTCCGAACAATTCTATGAGAGCGGGAAGGCGCAGATACCTCGGTCACACCGGTGCGAATCGTCGTGAAATACAGAGCCATCATCAGCATGGCGGGGATAAGCATATACCATCTTGTCTTGATTAACATCGCGGCAAAGACAGCCATTACACCGGCGGCGAGCAACTGCCGCATCGCTTCAGAAATGCGATTGTTCCGCAGAATCGGTGCAATCCAATAGTCTTCTGCATAAAGCACGAAGCTGTTCAAACAGTGGGCCCGTCTCTGCGGCCGTTCACTTTCCTCGCCGGGATTTGGCGAATCAGTTTCGCATGCGATTCCCAGCATTAACAGCAGACCGCGCGCCATATCGACATAACCGTGAATCGAAAACCATAGTTCTGCAAGCATCAGCACCAAGGCAAGGATGGCAGACAAGAGGTCAATTTCCTCACCGTATCCCGCGAGCATGCGCGTGTGCATAAAGCAAAGGATCGCGGCAATGCCGATGCGTTTGATAAATCCAGCCATATAGGTCTGCACACCACGGCCGAAGTTTTCCAGAGAAAAGTCGATTTCGTCCAACAAATTACAGAAACGCTTGTATCGAATGATTGGTCCGATGATTGCAGTCGGAAAGAAGAAGAGGTAGATCAAAAGTTCGGCAAAATTTTTGGCATGCGGTGCATCGCTGCGGTAGATATCCATTAGGTAGGACAGCGAAGACAGGAGCATCATCGTAGCACCCAGGGGATAGAAATGGGGTCCGTGCGCAAGCGAATATGCGTGAAACAGACGCAGGCCAAAAAATACGATCAAAAGAACGACAGAAGCACCCAGAACAGTTTTTCTGCGGTGCGTAACGGCGATGGCAAAGCCTGCACTGTAAGTAAAAGCGGCGGTCGCCAAAGCAAGCAGAAGGGTGGAGATCTGGTGGTGTGTACAGAGCAAAAGAAAGATTACATTAAAAAGCAGGATGGCATAGCGGCGGTAATGCTGCGGAAGAAGTGCATAAATCGCAAGCAGAAGCGGTAAAAACAAAAACAAAAAAGACGGAGCCGTAAACAGCATATGAAGTACCTCGTCAACGGAATACGCTTATATTTTACCACATCCTGCGAAATCTGTCAAATCAATTATTACCGTGAATTATCGAAGGTGGAAATTGGACAACGAAAAATATTTATTGTTTTTCGATAATTAATTATTGACAAATGAATTCTTCTGTGCTATAATGGTCCCAACAAAATCCAGTGAAAGAAAGGAAAAACTGTTATGCTGCCTTCTCTTCCCCGCGTCAGCCGCCGTGCTTCCACCCTGCTTTCTTATGTGCTGTCGCTCATCACCCTGCCGATTCTGATTCTGATTACGATATTCATGCCGAAAATTTTGCGGCTCTATGTCCAGGTCGTCTATACACCGGAGCTGGCATCCGCGCCGAATTTGTTGGAAAAAATTCCGCTAATGCTTTGGATTACGATCTATATCGCGCTTGCGATTGCTTACCTGGCTGATGGGGCAATGCTGCTGCTGCTCTGCCGTGTGCGGCGCGAGCTGGTTTTCACCGACCGCAGTGTGGCCTGCCTGCGCACGCTTTCCTGGTGCTGCATTGGCGAGGCAGTTTGCTTTTTCTTGGTTGGCTACTATTTCCGTTTTTCGTTTGCGGTAGCCTTTGCGGCTTTCTTTATTGGTATTGCGCTTCGCGTAGTCAAAAATGTCATTGAAGAAGCAACCGCGATCAAAGCGGAAAACGATTTTACGATTTGAGGAGGTGGGAAGATGATCGTTGTCAATCTGGACGTGATGATGGCGCGCCGCAAAATTTCGTTGGGCGAACTGGCAGAACGCGTCGGCATCACGCAGGCAAATCTGTCGATTCTTAAAACTGGCAAGGCAAAGGCAATTCGTTTTTCCACCCTGGAAGCCATTTGCGCAGCACTTGAGTGCCAGCCTGCGGATATTTTGGAGTATGTTCCGGAACGGGAGGAATAAGTGATGGAAAAGGCGCTTTTGCTTGCCCTTACGCTGATTTTGGCCCTTCTTTATCTGCTGCTCACATTTTCTTCGGCGGCCAACCGCACTTCCCGCGGTAAACGGCGGATCTCGCTTGGCTTGACCGGGGCTGCCGCCGCATCTTGGGGAACTTGGTATACGGTATTCTTTGGACCGTGCAGCAGGAACTGGGGGCTCGGCGGAAGTTATCTCTGGATTTTGGGCGGTGCGTTGATCTACCTTTTACTTGGCGTGATCATAACCGCCTGCAACAACCGGAACACAAAACATCGAAAGGTGGGATCGTCATGACCGAAATGCAGAATCTTCCAACTAATCCGCAAATTCTGGATCGCCCGCGCCGGGTTTTCAAGCTTGCCGACCGCCTTTGCGCACTGAGTATTTGCCTGCTTGCCGTTCTGTTCGTGCACAGCGGACTCAAAGATCGCGGTCTTCTGCTTTGGATTTCCCTGACTCTGTTGCTGATTGGTACGCCATTTTATCTTAAGCGCTTCGGCGTATGCTTTACCGCGCGAACGGCAGTTCTCTATTCCCTTTTGCCGCTGTTTGCCCTGCCGCGCCTGCTATTCGATGCTTCAGCCGTACACGGAGCTGCGCTTTTAGTCGTTTCGTTTGGCTACATGTATGCAGTTCACTATATCGCGGCCGGGTATGGCAGCGAGCGCCTTCCGGGCGAGTTTTTCCTGCTTGATGCCGGGAAAGCCCTATTCGGCATGCCCTTTTCGTCATACGGTGCGGGACCGGAAGCGATTCTTACCGCAAAGAAAAAAGGACTTGGCCGTCTGGTCGGTGCGTGGATCCTTGGCCTTTGTGCAGCGATTATCCCGACTTTTGTTGTGCTGGCTCTTCTGATTGGCGCGGACAATCATTTTGAAAGCTTTTTCTTCGATCTGGTTGAGCGTCTGTTTACGTTGGATCTCTCGCTGATCGCAGTGGCGCTCCCGGTCGGTATTATGCTGGGGTTCTATGTTTTCGGCCACCTCTGGGCTTGTGGAAATCATGAGTTGGGCGGCGGTGTGAAGCAGGAGAATGCCCTTCGCATCGCATCAGTTTGCCGTTTTGCGCCGACAGCCATGGTTTGCGCGGCGGTCCTTCCCCTCTTGCTGCTTTATTTGCTTTTTGTCATCTCGCAGCTTCCCTATTTCATCGGCGGCTTCACCGGTGCCCTGCCGGACGGCCTGACCTACGCTGATTATGCGCGAAAGGGTTTCTTTGAGTTGTGCTCGGTTGCCGTAATTAATGCGGCAGTCCTCGCCTGTATCGCGCTCTTTACGCGCAGAAATGCGGACAAACCTCCGCTTGCGGCAAGAATTCTCTCTATTCTTCTTTCAGCCTTCACGCTGATGCTGCTGGCATCGGCTATGGCAAAGATGCTGCTTTATGTCGATACCTATGGATTATCGCGCAAACGGATTTATGTCCTCTGGCTGATGTGCTTCCTGGCGCTCTTCTTTTTGGTGCAGCTCGCTGGCGGAATCTTCAGACGGCTTCGCGTCTCCGCCGCAGTGTTCGCGCTGGCAGTTCTCTTCCTCGGCGTTTTCCTGTTCGCCGACTTTGACCGCATCATTGCTGACTATAACGTGGATGCTTATCTCTCAGGCGAGATGGAGGCTGTTGATGTGGATATGCTGCGGGATCTGTCAGCCTCGGCGGTGCCATCGCTGCTGCGGCTCTACGATGAGACGGAGCACGCTAATGTCCGCCGTGACGCCGGGGGGGCGATCAGACGGTTCCTCCTCCGGACGCAAGGGGCTGCCATGGAGGCCTATGGCTATAGTGGCTGGTCCTTCAATCTGGCCCAGGCCCGGGCACTAAAGCTGGTGCGAGCGCATGCCGGTTATCCTTACGATTTCTTCGCACAATAAGGAGCTACGCCATGTCTACATTTTTCAGTATTACCAGTCTTACACTTGGTCTAATTGCGTGGGCGATCCCGCTGGCACTAATCCTGCGCCGGCAGTCGGGGCGCGGCGGGATCATGGCCAGTGGAACTGCCTGCAGTGTAGCGCTTTTGCTCCAACTTGGCGAGATTATGTACCGGGCTGCGATCGATGACTACAGCGCCATCGCCGACACCATTGGGGCGATCGTGGTCGCCGGAGTTGTGCTGGTGGCCGTCACCGCTGTGCTGAATCTGGCGGCGGTGCTAAGCCGAACAAAATAAAAAAGGCCGCAGCGGCTGTCAGAACCGCTGCGGTCATCTTTCTGCTTAACCAAACATGACGTGGTCAACCTCGTCCAGCGACGGGAAGACATAGTCGGGCTTCTCGGCGGGCGATGCAGCCTCAACATCCTCGGGCTGGGTCTCGCCGGTTAGGACAAGAACAGCCGTCACGCCGTGCTTCTTCCCGAGCGCGATGTCGGTGTAGAGACGGTCGCCGAAGATGCACATCTCCTCGCGGGAGAAGCCGGTTGCCTCACCGATCATCTCGACCGTCTCGGCATAAGGCTTGCCGAAATAGGTCGGGGTCTTACCGGTGGAGGCCGTTACGAAAGCGGCGATTGCACCGCTGTCGGGGATGAAGCCGGTCTCGGTGGGGCAGTTGAAATCGGGGTGGGTGGAGAGATACTCTGCACCGCCGCGAACGAGGCGGCAGGCGTTGTCGAGTTTCTCGTAAGTAAGGGTGGTATCAAAGCTGGTGACAACGATGTCCGCCTTCTCCTCATTGCCGGTGAGCATATTGATACCAGAGGTCTTGAAATTCTCAACCAGCTCATCGGTGCCGACGAGGTAGACGCTCTTGCCGGCGCGGTGACGCTTGAGGAACTCGATGGTAACGTCGCCCGAAGTCATGATCTCATCCGCAGCGGGAGAGAAACCGAGCTTAGCCAGCTTGGTCTGATAGAACTCGGTGGTGTGGGAGGCGTTGTTGGTGAAGAAGAGCACCTTCTTGCCGTTGGCGCGGAGGTTGTTGATGAAGCGGATGGCGTAATCGAAGACGTTGTAGCCGAGATAGATGGTGCCGTCCATATCAAAGATAAACAGCTTTTTGTCGCGCAGCAGCGCGTTGTCGGGATTCTGGAAATTCATGATGTATACCTCATAAAAATTATTTCGAAAGGTCGTTCTGTTCCGCAGAAACAGGGGAACGATTTTTCATCAGGCAAAGGACGATAGTGCCGATTGCAAGGACAGCCGTGACACCAAGGCCGCCCTCAAGGCCGAACTGACCGCCGGCCCAGATTGTGCGTGTGCCAATATGCTCCATCGTAAAGAGCGAGCCACCCACGTCCAGGCCGCTGACCGTACTGCCCCAGACATTGCCCTGGACGTAGTTCCAGGCGCTGTGCATGGCGGCGATGCCCCAGATATTCCCTCGGCGGATCAGCCAGAGGGCGGCGAACGCACCATAGAGGAAGAGGTTCAGCATAGCCAGCAGGGTCAGCCCACCGTTGGCGCCATGCAGTAGCGCGAAGGCTACCGAGCTGATCACCACTGCCCACTGCATTTTGGTGCGGCGAGCCAGCGAGATGCAGAAATAGCTGCGGCAGAGCAGTTCTTCACTCAGCCCCTGGATGGTGAAGCCGATGAGCATCAAGATCAGCATACCCCAGGGGATGTCAGCCGACAGGCCGGTGATGCGGATGTCCCCAGCCAGAAGCCCGGGCAGCATCGACAGTGAAACCATGCCTGCGCCGATGAACCAGCCCACGGCATATTCCCCGCCGAAACCGCGACGAACCAGGCCCATCGTCCACAACTTGCGCTTCTCAAGGAATCGGCAGTAGAGGATGGCACCGGCCACCACCGCGCCGGTGGCAAGCAGATTGAGCAGCGTGTACCAGGGCGGAAGCATGCCCATGATGGCGGAGGAATCAAATACCTCACCGGCAAGGACAGCATCGATGACACCGCTGTTGAAGATAACAGCAATGGTCGGTACGAGTAGGAATGCGGTCTGCACCATAGAACAAACCGTGAAGAGTGCGCAGAAGATCAAGCACTCGAGAACTGGGTGATGTGCCCTGCTCTGCTGTGCGGCAGCCTGCGCCATGGCTGGGCGGGCGGGAAATTCGCGCATATACAGCCCTCCTTATTCCTCGTCAGCGTTCTCCCAGTTGTGGTAGACGTTCTGGACATCCTCGTTGTCGTCGAGGTGCTCAAGAAGCAGGTTCATGTGCTTGATGTCATCCTCGCCCTCGAGGGTGATGTAGGTCGAGGGAATCTTGTCCTCCTCGGCCGACTCGATGGCGTAGCCCTTGGCCTCAAGCGCCTCGCGGATTGCCGACAGATCAGAAGGCTCGGTATAGATCTCGAAGACCTCCTCGTCTGCGACGAAGTCTTCTGCGCCCTCCTCGAGAGCGGCTTCCATCAGGGCATCCTCGTCGATCTTGTCGTCGCGGAGGATAATGATCACGCCCTTGGTTGAGAAGAGATAGCTGACGCAGCCGGTCTGGCCGAGGTTGCCGCCGAACTTATCGAAGTAGTGGCGCAACTCGGAGGCGGTGCGGTTGCGGTTATCGGTAGTGGTCTCGACGATGACGGCAACGCCCTGGGGACCGTAGCCCTCGTAGGTGAGCTCTTCGTAGTTGACGTCGTTCTCGCCCATGGCCTTCTTGATGGTGCGCTCGATGTTATCGTTGGGGACGTTGTTGCTCTTGGCCTTCTGGATCAGGTCGCGGAGGCGGGAGTTGACGCTGGGGTCGGGGCCTGCTGCCTTGACGGCGATGGTGATCTCCTTGCCGATCTTGGTAAAGACCTTGGCGCGCTGGGCGTCGGTTTTTTCTTTCTTGTGCTTGATGTTATTCCATTTGCTATGGCCGGACATATTGATACCTCGTGTATATAAATTAAATTTTTTCGGTTTTCTTCATGCAGACCAGGCCGAACGCATTGCCCAGGACAATGCCGGTGGCTTCTGCGAGGCGGACGCGGGTGGAACGGATCTGCGCATCCTCGGCGGTGAGGATGGGGCAATTGTGGTAGAAGCGGTTGAAGGCGGCACAGACCTCCAGGATATAGCGAATGATATAGGAGGGCTCGTATTCCTCCAGCGCGGCCATGACACGCTCGTTGAAGCGAGCCAGGGTCTTGAG
>JAFWBJ010000009.1 GCA_017507145.1 Clostridia bacterium
GCACCCGAGACCACCAAGGCACCTGAGACCACCAAGGCTCCTGAAACCACCAAGGCTCCTGAGACCACCAAGGCTCCTGAAACCACCAAGACGCCCGAGGCCACCAAGGCTCCTGAAACCACCAAGGCACCTGAGACCACCAAGGCTCCTGAGACCACCAAGGCTCCTGCACAGACCCCTGCCACGGCAGATCAGTCTGTCGTGATTCTGATGTTTGTTGTGTGCGCATCTATGCTCGCTGCTGTCGCAGTGAAGAAGCGTTGCAAGAACTAAAAGATGCGAAACTTGAAAGGAACGATCGATATGAAACGCATTACAGCTTCCGTGTTAACCTGTCTGATGCTGCTCTCGATGATCCCGATCTCCGTGGCGGCGGAGGCCACCAAAGCGGATTTTGACATTTCCGCACTGTCCGACAAGACCTATTACGAGCAGAACTTTGACAGCCTGGCAGAGGGCGCGATCGACGCCGAAGCCCTTGGCTGGGATGCAATCAACAGCACCGCTACCCTGGAAGTGAAAAAAGGCAAGAACGGTAATGAGCTGATCATCCGCGAAACGGCTCTGGATGCCCACAAGTCCTACTTTGTCTTTATGCCGAACGCCAAAAATGTCGACACGGCGAAATACACGGCAAATTCCGATGATGTCACGGCAAAGAGCTATTATGTCGAGTACGACCTGCGGTTTGTTGAACCCAGCGTGTACAATACGACATCCCTCGTCCTTAACTACAACCGCGAAACCGCCACTTATGCACAGCTGTATATTAAGTGCGGAACAGATACCAGCGCGTTCAACTTCTCGAAGAATTCCGACTTGGACTATATCGCCACCAAGTACGATATTGCAACCAGATTCACTTATCCCGGCGGTGCACTGGAAGAGCGTGCTCCTCTGAAATACAGCCCCGAGGTTTTGCCCGACATTCTGAAGACCGCTCCCTCTGAGACGCTTCTCGTGGACAACACAATCACTGTTCGTGTTGAGGTCGACAATGAGGCACAGGTTGCGCGTGTGTTTGTCAATGATATTTATGTGACGGCCACCAACCCCGATTACAAGCCCGACAACGAGAGATGGCAGAAGTTCCTCAGCCCTGAAGGGACTGAGATCGCCTTCCGTATTCATCATGATGCCAAGGATGCCACTCCCCCTGTGATTGCCATCGACAACATTAAGGTCGGTACGCTCAACTATCCCACTGTGACCTTCAGCGATACCGGCGCGACCATGAATACGAACCGTCAGGGTAAGCTGGACAGCCTGCCCAAGGCAGAAAAGGCCGGCGCTGATTTCCTCGGCTGGTACACCACAGACGGCGTGAAGGTTGCTGAAGATTTCACCTTCTACACCGACACCACTCTGACCGCCAAGTGGAGCGGTGAGCCTGAGACGACCAAGGCTCCCGAGACGACGAAGGCCCCTGTTACCACTGCAGCACCTGCACAGACGCCTGCCACGGCAGACCAGTCTGTCGTGATGCTGATGCTTGTTGTATGCGCAGCCATGCTCGCTGCTGTCGCATTGAAAAAGCGCAAAGCCAACTAAACGATTGGCAGGACCCGCACCCGGCCGGAGCGATGTGTGCAATTTTACACCGCTCCGGCTGATATCCCAGAATATGCATGGGAAAATTATTACAATCCGGAAAGGTGAAGATGATGAAACGACTGACGGCCCTTGCGCTAACCTGTTTGATGCTGCTATCGATGATCCCGATTTCGGTGGCGGCAGCAGGTGTAACCCAGCCTTATTTTGTACAGAATTTCGATAATTTAACTGATGGTACATATACGGCAGACCAGTTGGGATATACTGCTGCCGACGGCCTTGACTTTACGGTGTCAAATAAGCAGCTTATTATCCACAACGGCACCGCCGCCGCCATAGAGTTTAATGTGTACGACATGAAGAATGATGCCGTATGTGATCAAACCGGAAAAGTTGTCGGTGATTATGTGATTGAATTGTCGGCGAAGATTACGGAAGATGCGAGCGAAGCCGGAATTTTTGGCGTCAGATTTGAAAGAAACGCTGACGACAAGGATGTACGGCTTCTGCTCAGAACCAAGGTAAACAGTTCAAATAATGGTGAATTTAGAGCCAGTTATCTTGCTTCTAATGTAAGTTTTCTTGATGCTGGCAACACGACCTTTGTTGAAAATGGCGTTTCCTATGACAGACCACCTGTTAGCGCCAAAGCGCCTACTGTTGGCAATCTCTATCAGGAGGCTCTTGGCTTCCCCAATAAATCCACGCTCGATCAAACGATGAATATGCGTATTGAGGTGGATAGAACGAATAGTTGTATTCGTGTCTTTATCAATGGCATCTATATTACAGGAACCACCGAAGAACGCTGGGGCAGACTTACTACTGCCGGAATGAATGGCTCTAAAGTTCTGTTGCGGCTTGGTGCAGGAATGAAACTTTCCCTGGACAACGTTATCATTGCTCCGCTTTATCCCACTGTCACCTTTAATGCGAACGGCGGCACGGCCAGCGCAGCGACGATGACCACCGGCCGCAGCAGCAAGCTGGCAACGCTTCCCACCGCAACCCGTGACGGCTATACCTTCGACGGCTGGTACACCGCTGCTGATGAGAAGGTAACGGCGAATACCGTCTTCTACGCAGACACCACCGTGAAGGCAAAGTGGACGGCAGTGCCGGTTACGCCCACCACCTACCCCATCACCTTTGACGCCAACGGCGGCATGGCCAGCGCAGCGACGATGACTACCGGCGCTGACGGCAAGCTGACCGCACTTCCCACCGCAACCCGTGATGGCTACACCTTCGACGGCTGGTACACTGCCGCTGATGAGAAGGTGACCGTTGACACCGTTTTTGCCGTCGACACCACCGTGAAGGCAAAATGGACCGCAGTGCCCGTTACGCCCACCACCTACACCATCACCTTTGACGCCAACGGCGGCACGGCCAGCGCAGCGACGATGACCACCGGCGCTGACGGCAAGCTGACCGCACTCCCCACCGCAACCCGTGACGGCTACTCCTTCGACGGCTGGTACACTGCCGCTGATGAGAAGGTGACCGTTGACACCGTTTTTGCCGTCGACACCGCCGTGAAGGCAAAGTGGACCGCAGTGCCGGTTACGCCCAGTTTGAAGCAGAATTTCGACAATCTGCCCAACGGCGCGATTAGCCCCGCGGCGATTGGCTGGGAGAATATCGATGCCGCTACGGTTACCTATGCGATCGAAAACGGCAAGCTGATTGTAAATAATCCTAACTCGGGTGTGACCTCGCAAATCGTCTTCCTGCCTTCTTCGCTCACCGATAAACTGGTCAAGGGCGACTACACGGTTGAGTTCGAGATGACCTTCCTCAACAACAATAACGCCGGTATTTTCGGTCTGTTGACCGAATATGACAGAGTCGCGGATACGTTCAACATCTTCTATCTGCGTCCGACGGCACATTCGAATGCTTCCTCGAACAAGCACGCAGCCTTCCAGAGCAAGAAGGGCGGCAGCTGGCGCTATCTTGACGCAAACGGCTCGGAATACAAGGGCGTCGAGAGACGCCCCGCTTCCACCAATATCGCGGGAGAAACGATCTGGGATCGTCTCGGTTACACCGACCAGTCGGCGGTCAACAAGCCTCTCCGTGTGCGCTTTGAGGTCGATCAGACCAACAAGGCTGCCCGCGTATTCATCAACGATACTTTTGTTACTGCCACCTCGACGGAAGCCCATTGGAATCAGTTTACCGAAAGTGCCGGTACCGAACTCGGTTTCCGTATCAGCAAAAATCTTCAGGTGGCAATTGATAATGTCATGATTACCTCGACACCCTTCCCCGTACCCCAGACCTACACCATTACCTTCGATGCCGCAGGCGGCACGATCGCCCAGTCCACCATGGTTACCAATGCCAGCGGCAAGCTTGCTTTCCTCCCTACCGCGCTCAAGACCGGCTACATCTTTGACGGCTGGTTCAACGCCAAGGACGAAGAAGTGACGTTCGAGACGGTATTCACCGCAGATATCACCTTGACCGCAAAGTGGAGCGAGGACCCCTCTGTGGGTGAATCCCCCGCTCCCAACGGACCCAACCTCTGGCTTACTGTTCTCCAGATGCGCTACAACCGCAAGTTTGATATTAAGGCAGTTGCCACCGAGGGTGGTACGATTACCCCCGCCGGCACGACTCAGATGAAGTACAACGCCAGCCAGACCTACACCATCGTCCCGAACCCCGGGTATGCGATTGCCGACGTTGTGGTGGACGATGTCAGCATCGGCAAGGTAAACAGCTACACCTTCAAGAAGGTTACCAAGGCACATTCGATTTTCGTTGTCTTTGAAAAGCGCGAAGCGACAAAGACCGAGGTCCTCTACGAGGAGAATTTCGACGCAATGAAGTCGGTTGACGAGCTCGGCTGGGAGTCGATTTCTACCAACTTTGCCCCCACCGCCAAGTTCGCGCTTGAGGACGGCCGTCTGATTATCGACAACAATGTCAGCGGTGCGAACACATCCTACTATGTCTTCGCCCCCTCGTCAATCACCGATAAGATGGTCAAGGATAACTATACCGTGCAGTTCGACATGACCTTCCTCGACGCAGCCAGCCGCGATAATCTCTTCTCCATTCTCTTCAATTATAACCGCCAAACCAGTAAGCACTATACTGTGCTCTACTTCCGGATGCGCGGAGATTGGAATGGATTCCAGAACCGCAACAACAGTTGGGCAAACCTGGATGCGGGCGGCACCGATTATGTCGATGCCAACGGCAATCTGGTGACGAGAAGCTCGATCATCACGAAGACGGCCGGTAAATCCCTGTCGGATGTCATTTTCAACACTGCACCCAGCGACATGACCCTCAAGGACAAGAAGATGACGGTCCGCGTAGAGGTTGATACCCAGGCTCAGATCACCCGCGTCTTTGTCAACGACATCTATCTCACCGGCTCCAACGGTAAGACCGCAGGCGGCTGGGCAGACTTCCGTAATGCGGCATCCGGCGGTACCGAGCTGGTGTTCCGCATTGGTGCAGGCGCCAAGGTTGCGATTGATAACGTCGTTCTGGTTACCGGTCTCGAGATTCCGAAGAACTGATTGCATAGCGCAGAAATCGACGGGATACGATCGGTAAATGATACCATAGTATACAGATTGCTTTCTTCACGTTTCCACGGCTTTCATGGGTATGCATCATCCGATGCGGCACTTGATTGGAATTAGGGGAAGGTGAGAAAGCACCAAGGGGAAAATCAATCGATTTTCCCCTTGATTTTTCATGCGGCAGAGCATAAATATACCGTGTGCAGCTTTCGACGCAAACGCGGAAATATATGCGGTATCCTCTGCAAGCTTGACAAATAAGCCCAATAATGGTATAATTGATATCGGAACAGCCGCATGATCGGCAATACATAAACGGAAGAATTATTTCAAAACCAAAGGAGGTACATCCTTGAACATACTCGTTTGCATCAAACAAGTCCCGGGATCGAGCCAGGTAGAGGTGGATCCGGTTACCGGTGTGCTGAAGCGGGACGGCGTCAAAAGCAAAATGAACCCCTACGATCTGTACGCCCTTGAGCTGGCCCTGGCGCTGACCGAGCGGTACGGCGGCACGGTCGAGACCATTACCATGGGCCCCCCGCAGGCCGCTGCGGTGATCGAAGAAGCGATCTGCATGGGCGCGTCGGGCGGAACGGTCATCACCGACCGAAAGTTTGCCGGCGCCGATGTGCTGGCCACCGCCTACACCCTCTCTCAGGGCATCAAGAAGGCGGGGAATTACGATCTGATCCTCTGCGGCAAGCAGACCACCGATGGCGACACTGCGCAGGTTGGCGCGGAGGTTGCGGAATTCCTCGGCCTGCCCAACGCCGCCAATGTGCGCGCCGTCAATGCGCTCGAGGATGGGAAGCTGATTCTGACCGCCTCGCTTGACGACCTCGTCGTTGATCTGGCGGTGAAAATGCCCTGCCTGCTCTCGACCGACGGCGACATCAACTCGCCAAGACTGCCCTCTTACAAGGTGAAGCGGCAGATCAAGTCCGATATGGTACGCTACATCACCTTCGCCGACCTGGACGATCAGAACGCCGATCATTACGGCCTGTCCGGCTCGGCCACCCAGGTAGAGCGGATCTTCCCGCCCGAGAAAAATACCGAGAAGCGCGTGCTTGCCGGCAGCGCAGCCGAGCAAACCGACGGTCTGTTCGCGCTGATCCGCGACCGCAAGCTGATATAAGGAGGGGCAACATGGGAAAGCTGATCATTAACCAATCCCGCGTGACCGCGGAGAAGGCGCGGGAACTCGCCGCGCTCTGTCCCTTCGGCGCCATTTCCGGCGGAGCAGGCAGCCTTGAGATCTCCTCCGGCTGCAAAATGTGCCGTCTCTGCGTCAAAAAGAGCGAAGGAATCGTTACTTACGAAGAAGACGCCGCACCTGCTGTCGACAAATCGGCATGGCGGGGCATCTGCGTCTATGTCGATCACGACGGCGAGAAGATTCACCGCGTGACCTACGAGCTGCTGGGCAAGGCCCGTGAGCTGGCCGCCGTCACCGGCCATCCCGTCTATGCGCTGGTCATCGGCGCGGGCCTCGGTGACGAGGTTCGCCGCCTGCTGCACTACGGCGTGGATAAGGTGTTCGTCTATGACGATCCCACCTACGCCAGCTTCCGCATCGAGCCCTACACCGCCGCCTTCTGCGACATGATCGAGAAGATCAAGCCCTCGTCGGTGATGGTGGGCGCGACCAATCTGGGCCGTCAGCTGGCGCCCCGTGTTGCGGCACGCCGCCGCGCCGGCCTGACTGCCGACTGCACCGTCCTCGAAATGAAAGAAAACACCGACCTCGTGCAGATCCGTCCTGCCTTCGGCGGCAATATCATGGCGCAGATCATCTCGCCCAACACCCGCCCGCAGTTCTGCACGGTGCGCTATAAGGTCTTTGCCGAGCCCGCGCCCAGCGATGCACCCGCCGGTGAGATCGTACCGATGGCGGTTTCCGCCGACAAGCTGGTCTCGGATATTGCCGTCCTCGCCTCGGCCGCGAAGCCGAAGGAGATCGACATCTCCGAGTCGGAGGTTATCGTGGCCGTCGGCCGCGGTGCGATGAGCGAGTCAATGCGCGCCATGGCCGCTGAGCTGGCCGACCTGCTGGGCGGCGTGGTCGCCTGCAGCCGTCCGCTGGTCGAGGGCAATCTCTACGACGCCAAGCGGCAGATCGGCCTGTCGGGGCGAACCGTCAACGCGAAGTTCATCCTCTGCCTCGGCATCTCGGGGGCAGTGCAGTTCGCCGCCGGCATGAAGTCCTCGGCCTGCATCGTCGCCGT
The DNA here is from genome assembly GCA_017507145.1 of Clostridia bacterium. Classification (GTDB taxonomy): domain Bacteria; phylum Bacillota; class Clostridia; order Oscillospirales; family CAG-272; genus SIG693. Next base: position 7,334 of record JAFWBJ010000009.1, read on the forward strand.
CAACACCGACCCGACTGCCCCCATCTTTGACGTAGCGCACTATGCCCTCGTGGGTGACGTGAATGAAATTGTCCCCGGACTGATTGCCAAAATCAAGGAGGCGAAGCAGCATGTATAAGCAGATGACACAGAACGACATTCTGGCCCTCCGCGCCATTGTGGGCGAGGAAAACGTCCTTTGCGGCGAGGCCATCAGCCCCGATTACGCCCACGATGAGCTGGGCGGCATCGAGCGCATGCCCGATGCGCTGGTTCGCGTACATACCACCGAAGAGATCTCGGCCGTCATGAAATACGCCTGGGCGCAGACCATCCCCGTCACGGTGCGGGGCAGCGGAACAGGACTTGTCGGCGCCGCCGTGCCGCTGGAGGGCGGCATCCTGCTGGAGACCACCAAAATGAACCGCATCCTTGAACTGGATCGCGACAATCTTACCGTCACCGTACAGCCCGGCGTTCTGCTGATGGAGCTGGCCGCCTTTGCTGAGGAGAACGACTTCCTCTATCCCCCCGACCCCGGCGAGAAATCGGCCACCATCGGCGGCAATATCTCCACCAACGCCGGCGGCATGCGTGCCGTCAAGTACGGCGTCACCCGTGACTACGTCCGGGCGCTGACGGTGGTCATGCCCGACGGTGAGATCCTGACGCTGGGCGGCAAGGTCGCCAAAAACAGCTCGGGCTACAGCCTCAAAGATCTGGTCATCGGCTCGGAGGGAACGCTGTGCATCATCACCGAGGCGGTGCTGAAACTGGTCCCCCTGCCCAAGATTTCGGTCAGCCTCCTCGTCCCCTTCCCCGATCAGAAGACGGCCATCGAAGCCGTGCCGCAAATCGCTCGTGCCAAGGTGACCCCGACCGCCATTGAGTATATGTCGCGGGACACCATCCTCTTCGCTGAAGAATATCTCGGCCGCCGCTTCCCCGACACCCGCCACGATGCCTACATCCTGCTGACCTTCGACGGCAACACCGAAGCGCAGGTGGAGGCCGATCTGCAGGTTGTGGCTGATCTCTGCCTGGAGATCGGCGCGGTAGACGCCTATCTGGTCGACACTGAGGAGCGTCGCAAGGCCGTCTGGTCGGCCCGCGGAGCCTTCCTGGAAGCGATCAAGGCTTCCACCACCGAGATGGACGAGTGCGACGTGGTCGTGCCGGTCAATCAGGTGGATGAATTCATTAAGTTCACGCACGCGCTGGCAGAAGAGCTGCACATCCGCATCCCCAGCTTCGGGCACGCTGGCGACGGCAATCTGCACATCTACATCTGCCGCGACGATCTGGAGCAGTCCGCATGGGAGCGGACGCTGGCTGTTTGCTTCGACCGCATGTATCAAAAAGCCGCCGAGCTTGGCGGTCTGGTATCCGGCGAGCACGGCATCGGCTATGCGAAAAAGGGCTATCTGCACGCCCAGTACGGCGAGCGCCCCATCGCTCTGATGCGCGGGATCAAGGATGTGTTTGACCCGAAGCATATTCTCAACCCCGGTAAGGTGATTGGGTGAGAACTGATTGTTTTTGTTCCCCTTTGACGCAATGTTTCCGATCAAAATAACGGTATAGCATGTATATACTCAAAATAACTCAGTTATCTCACCAATGTCATTAAGATATGACGCATGGTCATACCCAAAAGTATTACGATGTGCTCAAGAACACCCCCAGCGCCGGTTTGACATGCACACGAATATAGCGCGCGCAGCTGAAAAAGGAGACGCTGCGTTTACGCTGCCGATGCTGCCTGCTGGGGAATCAGATGCTGCTGTATTTGCCGTCGTGAGGGTGCGTGAGAAAAATGCAGATGTGAAAAATTAACTTGAGGTATGCCGCAATAACGTCATAAGCGATATTCAGAATGCAGATTGGACAAATAAAGCCACCGGTAAAACCGGTGGCTTTTGATTTTGATATAGACTTATTTGGCTGCATTCTTCTTGCGCAGGCAAATAGCCAGCAGAGAAACCAGAGCAACCAATCACTTTTTCATGGGGTTCTCTGCTTTTGGAAAATATGTTGATTTATCGTGTCAAGCAGAAATCTGCTTTAACCGATCGCTTTGGTGATAACCAGAAGCTCGGGAGCCTTGGTTACCTTCTTGAAGGTGACCTCGTTGACCGCGCCAAGCGACTGGCCATTAGCGACAACGTCAACGATCTCGTAACCCTCTTCGACGACGATCTCTACCGTGCCGCCGCGTCTGTACTTGATGGCGGTGTCGCCGGAAATGGTGTAGTGCTCGCCAAAGAGCTGAACTTCAAATTTCTGTGCAAAGCGAGCAACCAGCGCAAAGATCGGCGAAGTGAGAAGGTCGTCTTGCTTAATGATAACTGGAATCTCCTCCCACTGTGCGACAAGAGTCAGGTTTGCCGTGACAGGTGCGGTGAAATCATAGGCTGTATCGTCGTTGTACCACCCCTTGAAGGTATAACCGTCTTTGGTCGGGTCGGCAGGTTTGGTTGCGGTCAAGCCAGACGCAACGGTCTGCGCGATGACTGCGCTGCCGCCGTTGGAATCGAAGGTTACGGTGTAGCTGGTCGGGGTGACAGTGTTCTGCTCCCACTGTGCGACAAGGGTGATGTTCCCTGTGACAGGAGTCGAGAAATCATAAGCTGCATTGCCGTTGTTCCAACCCTTGAAGGTAAAGCCGCTTCTGGTCGGATCGGTCGGTCTGGTTGCGGTCGAGCCCGACGGAACGGTCTGCGCGGTGACTGCGCTGCCGCCGTTGGAATCGAAGGTTACGGTGTAGCTGGTCGGGGTGACAGTGTTCTGCTCCCACTGTGCGACAAGGGTGATGTTCCCTGTGACAGGAGTCGAGAAATCATAA
>JAFWBJ010000125.1 GCA_017507145.1 Clostridia bacterium
AGCAAACCCCGGCGGAATCTACTACAACGCTTCCATGACCTCGGGCGCCGCTCTGGTTGAGCTTGGCATTTACCCCATCTACACCGAGCTGAATGCCGACGGCACCATCAACAAGGACAGCCTGCTCGATACGCCGGTTGTTAAGGTTGGCGACAGCAAGTACTACAACAACTTCGCCGACGGCTTTGCTGCCGCAGCCTCCGGTGAGACCATCACCCTGCTGCAGGATATTACGCTGGATACCAGCTATGACCTCTGCGCAAAAGGTGTCTCGCTGGCCCAGAACGGCAAGACTATTATCCTCACCAACGGCGCATCGCTCGTCTCCCCCACCGCACTGACGCTGAAGGCCGGCACCGGCTTCACGCTCGTTACTACGCCCACCGCTTCCGGTTACACCTACACCCTCGTGACCACCATCTCCAGCATTGCTGTCACCCCCAACACCGTTAAGGCAATGCGCGGCGAAGAACTGAAGTTTGATGCTCTCATCAATGGCGAGATCGCCAACGATGCAGTCATCTGGACCCTCTCGGGCAACGACTACCAGACCACGACCCTCGTTGACGGCGTACTCAAGGTCAGCGATGCCGAAACGGCCGCTACCCTGACCATCACCGCAAGCTGGCGTCTCGATCCTTCCATCTCGGCCACCGCAACGGTTACCGTGATGGAGCGCATGAACGGCCAGACCGGCCTCAACCAGAACCTGCTCTCCGTTCTGGCCATGCGCTACAACCGCACCTACGAAATGAAGGTCGTCCCCGCTGAGGGCGGCAGCATCACAGCCAGCGTTGAAGGTCCGATCCGCTACAACGGTAAGATCACCTACACCTTCACCGCAGATCCCGGCTATGTGCTGGAGAACATCTTCGTCGACGGCAAGGCGGTCGGCGCAGCTGACACTTACACGCTGACCAAGGTTCGCGCAAAGCATCTGATCACGGCAACCTTCGTCCCCGTTACCCCCGCAAACTAAGCGAACACACAGCCGGCCATGCCCGATGGGCATGGCCGGCTTTATTTTTCTGCCTTACCGAAACAAAGCAAGGCCCTCGCAGATGAATCTGCGAGGGCCTTGCTTTTTGCAGGAGCTGCATCATTGCGGCTCGTCTTCCTTGGGAATCTCGATGCTTCCTTCGGCCTTTTCGAATGCCTTGATCTCCTGTCGGATCAGGTAAAGGATCTCTCCGTTTGCCGAACGCCCGTAGTACTTGGAGATATAGTGCAGCTTATAGTGGAGTTCGGGATCAATTTCGATGCCCAGATGCTTATTTTTCTTGTTTCTCATAAAAATCTCCAAAAAAACTGAATATAAGTATATTTTAAGATGATTTTATGGTATAATACTGTAAGTATACTTAATTTGAGTATACTAAATTTTCATCTTGGAAGGATTTTCATGAGAATTGCCATTGTCGGATCAAGGAGTATTCCCGCGGTCAATCTTGCAAGCTACGCCGCAGATGCGGATGAAATCGTGTCGGGCGGTGCGATTGGGGTGGACCGATGCGCGGCAGAATATGCCAGGGCAAATGGGCTGATGCTGACCGAATTTCTGCCGGAATATACACGCTACGGCCGCGCCGCGCCCATCATCCGCAACAAAAAAATCGTCGATTATGCCGACCGAGTCGTGGTCTTTTGTGATGGGCAGTCCAAGGGTTCGGTTTTTGCGCGGACACTTGCATAATCCGCGCTTTTGTGCTATACTATACCCAACACCACGCAAAGGAATATGACCATGACAACTTACCAATATGCCGCCACCTGTCTCTTCGGTCTGGAAAAACTGCTTGGCGCCGAAATCGATGCGCTCGGCTATACCCGCACCGAAACGATGGACGGCCGCGTTTATTTCACCGGCGGGCTGGATGCAATCCCCCGCTGCAACATCGGTCTGCGTACGGCTGAGCGTGTCTATCTTGTGCTCGGCCGCTTCCCCGCCCGCTCCTTCACTGAGCTCTTTGACGGCACCGCTGCACTCCCCTGGGAAAACTTCATCGGCCGCGAGGACGCTTTTCCGGTCAAGGGCCACGCCATCCGCTCAGCCCTCTATTCGGTGCCCGACTGCCAGAGCATCGTCAAGAAGGCCATTGTCGATCGACTCAGCTCGGTCTGGGGTAAGTCCTGGTTCGAGGAGACGGGTGTCAAGTATCAGGTGGAGTTTTTCATCTTCAAGGACATGGCCACGCTGATGATCGACACCTCGGGCGTTGCCCTGCACAAGCGCGGCTACCGCCCGGCCGCCAATGCTGCCCCGCTGCGCGAGACGCTGGCCGCCGCCCTGGCCATGACCGCCCGGCCACGCAACGATGTGCTGTTCTGGGATCCCATGTGCGGCTCCGGCACCATTCCGATCGAGGCCGCCATGCTGCAAAGCCGCACCGCACCCGGCCTTGGCCGCAGTTTCGCAGCGGAGGAGTATCCCCTCATCCCCGCCGCGCTCTGGGAGGATGCGCGGGATGAGGCCATCGCCGCCATCGACGAGGACTGCACCTTTGAGGCATGGGCATCCGACCTTGATCCGGCCTGCATCGCGCTGACCCGCGAGAATGCCCGCCGTGCGGGGGTTTCGGCCTATCTTAGGATCTTCGAAGCTGATGCGCGCACCATCGAAAAACCCGACCGCCGCGGCACCATCGTCTGCAACCCACCCTACGGCGAGCGCCTGCTGACCCCCGAGGAGGTAGAGACGCTCTACCGCGCAATGGGCGAGCGCTTCTCGGCCTTTGCCCCGTGGCAGATCTATGTGCTGACCTCGCACGAAGGATTCGAGGGGCTCTACGGTCGCCGCGCTGACAAGGTGAAGCGGCTCTACAACGGCATGATCCCCTGCAATCTCTATCAGTTCTTTAAGCCGCAGGACAGGCGGCGATAAGCAAAAAACCTCGGTACGCTGAAGCGTACCGAGGTTTTGCTGTTTGATGGATCAAACGCTGTGCACACCGAGTGCAGCATCGGCGTTCCGGCCATCGAGGTTGTATTTCTTTGCCTTGCGGCGCTCGAAGAACTTGACTGCCACCTGCTCGAAGAGCGCATAGGACAGGACATCCTCGTCCTGCTCGATATACTGCGCAGCCTTCTCGCGGAGCGAGTCAAGCTCGGGAGAGAGCAGGTCGGCCGGACGGCAGGTGATGGGCTTATCATCGCCGATGATCTTGCGCCGGAAGTCTGCATCGACCTCCATCGGTGCCTTGCCGTACTCACCGCGGATCATGCCCTTGAACTCGCCCGTGACCATCTTGTAGCGCTCGCCCATGAGGACGTTGAGCACGGCCTGCGTGCCCACGATCTGCGAGGTGGGGGTAACCAGCGGCGGGTAGCCGGCATCTGCACGGACGCGCGGAACCTCCTCCAGCACTTCGGACAGCTTATCGACCTTGCCGGCCTGCTTCAGCTGAGAGACGAGGTTGGAGAGCATACCGCCCGGCACCTGGTAAAGCAGCGCGTTGACATCCACGCCCATGACCTTGGTGTCCATCAGGCCGGAGGTGAGATACTGCTCGCGCAGGGGTGCAAAGAAGCGGCGGACTTCATCCAGCTTTTCCAGGCTCAGCCCGGTGTCGTACTCGGTGCCGGCAAGTGCGGCAACGATCGGCTCCGTGGGAGGCTGGGAGGTACCCATCGCCAGGGGAGAGATCGCGGTATCCACGACATCGACACCGGCCTCGATGGCCTTGAGAATGGTCATGGAAGCCAGACCTGAGGTGTAGTGCGTATGCAGCTGCACCGGCAGGCTGACCTTCTCCTTGATGGCACGTACCAGCTCGTAGGCATCGTAGGGTTTGAGCAGGCCCGACATGTCCTTGATACAGATCGAGTCTGCGCCCATCTCCTCAAGCTGCTTGGCATATTCTGCGAAGCGCGCATTGCTGTGGAAAGGGCTGGTGGTATAGCTGATGGCCGCCTGGACATGGCCGCCCTCGCGGCGGCAGGCGTCGATGGCGGTCTTGAGGTTTCGGGGGTCGTTGAGGGCATCGAAGATGCGCAGGATGTCAATGCCGTTCGCGATCGACTTCTGCACAAAATATGCCACAACATCATCGGAATAGTGACGGTAGCCGAGGATATTCTGGCCACGGAAAAGCATCTGCAGCTTGGTGTTCTTCACCGTGCCGCGGATTTTGCGCAGGCGCTCCCACGGATCCTCGTCAAGGAAGCGCAGACAGCTGTCAAAGGTCGCGCCGCCCCAGGCCTCCAGCGAGTGGTAGCCGACCTGATCAAGCAGGGCAAGCGCAGGAAGCATTTCTTCGGTCGTCATGCGGGTGGCCAGCAGGGACTGGTGGGCGTCACGCAGGACGGTTTCGGTAATTTTGACTTGAGCCATAATTTTCTCCATTTTCTAATCAATACGGATAACCGAAAGCAAACTATGTACGGATAAAGCAGTTCGCTTACGCGAACCAGGACAGGAAGACGCCGGCCGCAACCGCCGATCCGATGACACCGGCCACATTGGGGCCCATCGCGTGCATCAGGAGGAAGTTGCTGGGGTTCTCCTTCTGTCCGACCACCTGCGCGACACGGGCAGCCATCGGGACCGCCGACACACCGGCAGAACCGATGAGCGGGTTGATCTTGCCGCCGGTCAGCAGATTCAGAAGCTTTGCGGTGAGAATACCGCCGCAGGTGGAAATGGCAAATGCGCAAAGGCCGAGCGCGATGATGCTCAGCGTGCCGATGGAAAGGAAGCTCTCGGCGCTGGCTGTTGCGCCAACCGTTACGCCAAGGAAGATGGTCACGATGTTGATCAGCTCATTCTGTGCCGTTTTGGAAAGACGGTCGGTTACGCCGCAGACATTGAGCAGATTGCCAAACATCAGGCAGCCGACCAGGGGCGCCGCATCGGGGATGATCAGGCAGACCACGACAGTCGTTACGAAGGGGAAAACCACCTTCTCCAGACGCGAGACAGAGCGGAGGTTGGTCATTACGATCGCGCGCTCACGCTTGGTAGTCAGCAGCTTCATGAAGGGTGGCTGGATCATGGGAATGAGCGCCATGTAGCTGTATGCCGCGATAGCGATTGGGCCGAGCGGGACGGGGGCAAGCGACTTGGTGACCAGGATCGCCGTCGGGCCGTCCGCACCGCCGATGATGCCGATGGCAGCGGCCGCCTCGGGAACGAAGCCCAGCAGAAGTGCGCCGGTGAAAGCCACAAATACCCCCGTCTGTGCGCCTGCACCGATCAGCAGGCTGATCGGGTTAGCGATAAGGGGAGTAAAGTCGGTCATCGCACCGATGCCGATGAAGATCAGCGACGGATAGATACCCAGCTTAACGCCGAGGTAAAGGTAGTCGAGCAGGCCGCCCTCCTGAATCACCTTCACAATGTCCAGCTTTTCCCCAAGGAAGAGCTCCATATGCATCATCTCGGCGCCCGGCAGATTGGCCAGGAGCATACCGAATGCAATGGGAAGCAGGAGAAGCGGTTCAAATTTCTTGGCGATGGCAAGATAGGCCAGAACGCCGACAATGACGTACATAATCAGCGTCTTGACCAACACCACCGGATCGGCAGCAAGCTTAGCCAAACCGGTAGACTCGAGAATGGTCAGAATCGTATCCAGCATGGATAGACCTCCGAGCGCTTATGCGAGCGTCAGCAGAAGTGCACCGGAATCGACTGCACTGCCCTTCGTGGTATCAATGGTAGCGACCGTGCCGTCGCAGGGAGCAGAGATCTCATTCTCCATCTTCATGGCCTCCAGGATGCACAGCACATCCCCAGCCTTGACTGCATCGCCAACCTTGACCTTAATGTCCAGGATGTTGCCGGGGATCGGCGCGGTAACCTTGGTACCGCCTGCGGCACCGGCGGGAGCAGGCGCAGCTGCAGCGGCAGGAGCAGGTGCAGGTGCGGCAACGGGAGCGGGTGCGGGTGCGGCAGCGGGAGCAGGTGCAGCAACGGGAGCAGGTGCAGCAACGGGAGCAGGTGCGGCAACAGGTGCAGCAGTCTCTTCAACGGCGACCTGATAAGCAACGCCGTTCACGGTAATGGTAAAATATCTCATATTCAGCAAACCAACCTTTCGTAAAATTCAAGATAGAAAACTCAGCGATGGCCGTTCCAGGTGCGGCCGCGGGAGCTGCGCTGGAAGGAGACGACACGGAAAGAGGGTACAGCAGTTCCCTTGGCAGCAGCTTCATCGGCCAGTACAGCGGCAACCGCAGCGGTGAGCACCGCGATCAGCGCATCGTCCGAAGCGGGCGCGATCGGTGCAGCAGGCAAAGCGGTGGGCGCTGCGGCAGGCGAAGCAGGCTGGGCCGATACAGTCGGCTTCTCCGTCTCACGGTGGAGAAGCATGCGGGTAATCTGCATCACAAAGAAGATGATTCCCAGGACTGCAAAGACGGTCAGCAAACCGGTCAGCGTCATCTGCATCCCATAAATCAGACGATCACCCATCGGTTCAGTGTTGTTCATGACCGATGCCATACCGGTCAGCACGGTGGTCATATGCATCATGGCGGCCTCCTTACAGCGGCAGGTTCGCGTGGCGGCGAACAGCAGGCAGCTCGCTCTTGGCGGCGAGCATCTCAAAGGCGGCGCAGATGCGCTGGCGGAGCTCAGCCGTGGAGATGATGTCATCGATCTCGCCCTGTGCGGCGGCATCGGCAGGCGATGCGCACATCGCACGCCACTCTGCCTCAAGTTCGGCGCGGGCCTCTGCAGGCTCAGTACCTGCGACGCGGTCATTCCAGAGGAAGGCCACTGCCGATTCGGGAGGAAGCACGCTGATGGCGGCACGCTCAAGCGCAAAGGCCATATCAGCGCCCAGCGATCTCGAGCCCATCAGGGTGTAGCCGGCACCATAAGCCGCGCCGACGACAACACTGATCTTCGGGCACTCTGCCGCGATGTAGGCAGACGCCATTCTGCCCAGCTCGCAGGCATAGGGAGCAGCCTCTGCGTCAGCCGATACATCCAGACCGACCGAGTCAACCAGAGACAGCAGCGGAATATTGAAGCTGTCGCAGAAGGAAACAAACTTAGCAGCCTTGCGTGCGGCGCCAACGGTAATGATACCGCCCCGCTCTGCCGGGCAGTTGGCCAGCACACCGATGATTCTGCCGCCAACCGAAGCCAGAGCGGTCAGCATCTCGGGAGCGAACGAAGTGTACAGCGGAAGAACGTCGCCGTTGTCGGCAATCGCTTCCACCAGCTTTGCCATATCGTAGGCCGGATCTGCGAAGAGTGCCTCCAGATCCAGGCGGCGGTTGAGGTCATCGGTCAGGCAGGTGTCGACCGTACCCTCAACATTGTTTTGCGGCAGGTAGCAGATGAGCTGACGGGCAGCGGTATATGCAGCCTGCTCGTGCTCGGCAACCAGCGCGGCCAGGCCTGTCTCGGCAGCAAAAGCAGCAGAGCCGGTCTCCTCGCCCACAAGGAAGGGAGAATTGACGTAGAGCTGCGCCTTGTCCTTGACCGTGACGGCCAGATCAAACATAGCGGCAATGGCAGCAGCCGAACCGGCGCAAACACCCGGAATTACGGCGATCTGCGGAATTACGCCCGATGCACGCGAAACGCACTGCATCATGCGGCCATACCCGGCCAGTGCCGAAACACCGTCCTGTACCAGTGCGCCCGCACTGTCAAAGATGCCAATAACAGGTGCGCCGTTTTTCATGGCCATAGTATAAAGCTGTTCAATCTTCGCGGACTGAACGGCATCAAACGCGCCCTTCATGCGGCCGAAATCCTGTGCGAAGCAGAAGACCAGCAGGCCTTCAATCGCACCGTAGCCGCAGATGACGCCCTCAAATGCCTCATCCTCGGTGCGGCGGCTGCGGTAAGCGCCCAGTTCAACAAAGGTACCCTCGTCCAGCAGAGTGCAAATCCGCTCGCGGGCAGACAGCGTACCGCGCTGTTTGGCCGATTCTGCCGAAGCAGAATCGATCGTGTTCAGCATACTGCGCAGAAGCTCTGCCGTTTTTGTGCGAATCGTTTTCTTGGATCGCTCTGTGGTGGGATGCGTGGAAGCGTCCATATAATGCCCCTTTTCTCCGCCGCGGAATGTTTGAAATGCGAATCTGCATTCTCCTGCGGCGGCAGGGAGCATGCAGGGGGAATCGACGTTTTTCGCCTTGAAGTGCCCGAAAAACAGCCGAAATCCCGGAGAAAATGTGTTATTTTTACTAAATAACTATTCTTCCCCAATTATAATATCATTATATCACGATGTCTGGTTTTTCGCAAGAATCTGTCAAAAATAATTATGAACATTCTGTAAATTCCGATCTTTTTTCAAGAAATCCACTGCCCGCGTTTGACAAATCTTTCGCCGGGGGGTATCATATATGCATACACCTGCTTCAAGGAGGCGCTCCATGCTGATCGATTTCCATACCCACTGTTTTCCCGATGCGCTGGCTCCCCGTGCCATTGCTTCACTTGCCGCGACAGCTTCCGCGACCGGCTTTTTGCCCATCACCGACGGCACCGCCGCAGGCGCCGAGCGCTGTCTTCGCGCCGCCGGAATTGATCGCGCAGTGGTCTGCAACATCGCCACCAACGCACGCCAACAGCAGAAAGTCAACGATTTCGCTATCTTCCTCAATCGCCGCGGCGGAATGCTGACCGCCCTCGGCTCGATTCACCCCGACAGCTACTGTATCGAGGAAGAGCTTGACCGCCTGAAGGCCGCCGGTATCCGCGGCATCAAGCTTCACCCTGACTATGTCGGCATCGAAATTGATGATCTGCGCTTTGCACCCATTCTCGACGGCTGTGCGGCCCGAGGTTTATTTGTCATCACCCACGCGGGGTTCGACCCCGTCTCGCCCGCGCACGCCCACGCGACCCCCGCCATGCTGCGCCGCGTCCTCGATGCCCACCCTGCCCTGACGCTGATCGCCGCCCATGTCGGCGGGATGCGCGAATGTGCGGGTGTGCTCGACTGCCTGGTCGGCAGCCGCATCTATATCGACACATCCATGGCGCGCGAAATGGCACAAGATCCCGGGCTGAAGCCGCTGGTCGAGCAGATTCTGCGCGAGCATGACCCGTCCCGCATCCTCTTCGGCACAGACCTATCCTGGACCGATCCGACCGAGACGCTTCGCTATTGTCGCTCACTTCGGCTGCCCGATTGCGTTTACGCCGAAAATGCACTGCGGCTGTTAGCGGAACACAAAGAGGCATAAAATAAAAAGAGAACGAGGCAAACCGCCTCGTTCTCTTTTCCGACTCAAAGTCCATGTTCAAGTACCGCGCGGCGTCCGCGTACGACCACCGGTCTTCCGCGCCCGAGCAGGCGCATCACGCCGAGCAGCAGCAAGTACCCGCCAACCGTCACGGCAATCCGACAGGCCAGCGACCACGCGTCGACGGCGGGATAGCGCATCCCGAAGAGCCGTGTGAGCACCGTTGCACCGACGATAGCAAGCAGCGGCTGACCGATCCAGCCGATCACATCGACGTTCAGCGCGGTGATCCCCAGAAGGCGATGAATGCTGCACACCGCGTTGAAGGTCTCGCAGATATACAGCACAACGAGATAGCCGCCGATTCCCTCGCGGGGCAAGAGCAGCAGCACCAACCCCACCGACAGCGCGGCATCGAGAATATTGACGTTCATCGAATAAACCTGCTCACCCAGTCCCTTGAGCATGGCATCGATCGTGTTGTCAAGATACATCACCGGCACCAGGGGCGCGAGCAGGCGGATATAGTCGGCAGCATCGGTGCTGGCGTAGATCACCGTCCCGAGGGAATAGGCATGGCAGCTCATCACCCCTGCGGTGCCGATCGAAAAGATCAGCGCCAGCCGGATCACCTTCGACGCAACGCGGCGGATCTCTGCCTCTTCCCCTTTTGCACGGTATTCGGCCATCTCGGGAATCAGGAGTCCCGAGATCGACCCGAGCAGAGCCGACGGAAAGAGCAGGATCGGCAGAACCATGCTGTGCAGGGTGCCGTAGGCCGCCAGCGAAGCATCCCGCGTGGCTCCGCTTTTGCGCAGGCAGATGGGAATGAGCAGATGCTCGACCGTGACCAGAAGCGATCGCGCATAGGCGCTGACCGCCACCGGAAGGGCGATGCCGAACAGTTTTCGCCGCAGAGAAGACACCGGCGGAGCGGCGGCGGCCGGGAAGGCACGTTTGCGGTCGCGCAGAAAGGCCAGGAAAAGCAAAAAGCAGGAGAAAAACTCGGCGAGCATTCCGCCAAGCACCACCCCAATGCAGGCATACATCAGTCCGCGCGGCAGAAAGACCTGCAGGGCAAAAATGGTCACCGTCACCCGCAGTCCCTGCTCAGCCAGCTGGACGGCCGCCGTTTTATGCACCCGCCGAACGCCGGAAAAATAGCCCCCCAACGCCGACGAGAGGGCGATCGGCGGCAGGCTGAGAGCCAGCAGACGCAATGCGGGCAGCGTGCGTGCATCCTGCAGCCAGTGCGCGCTGATATACGGCGCGAAGATCAACAGCAAAGCGGCTGCGCCTGTCCCAAAGCAGACACTGTAGCCCAGACACTGCCGCATCGCCGCACGTACCGCCCCCGCCCCGGCAGAGGAATCCCCCAGCGCTTCGGCCACCATGCGTGTCGCCGCCAAATGAATCCCCGAGGTGGCCAGGGTAACGCCAAAGCCGTATACACTCATCACCAGCGTGTACAGCCCAATTCCGTCGGCACCGAGCTTGTCGCTCAAATAGACATTGAAGCTGACCGATACACAGCGCATGATCATGGCCGTAATACTCAGTGCCAGCGCATTGCGAAAAAAGCGTCTTCCTCGCCGCATCCGCTTCCCTCCCTTCATCCTACCAAACTGTATGCGCGCACCTCTCCTTCCATGCCCGCACCGGGAGACAAAAAAAATCTATCCACTTTTGACAAAAAGCGCTTTACAAAAATCGGTTTTTGTGATAAAATAATACCAACATCCCAATCCGGCAGAAAAGGAGAATGCCCGATATGAACGAAAGAGTTATCATAACCATCGCCCGTCAGTACGGAAGCGGCGGTCGAGAGATCGGCGAAAAGGTCGCCAAGCTGCTC
>JAFWBJ010000126.1 GCA_017507145.1 Clostridia bacterium
CGGCCGGAACAGAGCACAGCGCAGCAAAGCGCGCCGCGTCGCCCGAGAGCAGGGCGCAGATCAGCTCAAGGGTGCGGGTACTGAAGGGATTCTTCAGCGCCAGCGCGGCCCAGTCTTCCTCGGTCGGCAGAACGAGGGCCGGAGCCGGGGCGGTTGTGGTTTCGGGGGCAGCCGTCGTCTCGGCCGGGGCAATCGGCGGGGGCGGCTGGCAGGCCGAGAGGATGAGCAGAAGGGCAAGCAGCAGAGAAAGGGTCATGCGGTGAAAAACCATGCGTTCCATCGGTGGCCTCCTTGTTTTTTCCATATAGACGAAACTGTGCCGAAAAAGTTCCCGCCGCGCACCCGGTCAAGCGCAGAATTCCCCTTGCATTTCGCCGGGTTTCGTGATATAATAAAATGATAATATTGTATCGCGCACCGAAAGGAGCTGCCATGAAAGAACTTCTCCTCTGCAAATACGGCGAAATTGTCCTCAAGGGGGCAAATCGCGCCTTTTTTGAAAATCTGCTCTGTCGTGAGCTGAAATTCCGCGCCGCACGGCACGGCAATTTTACCATTTCCCGCTCACAGAGCACCATTTATATCGAACCGCAGGATGACGATGCCGATATCGACGGCATGCTGGAGGCAACGCTGAAGGTCTTCGGCATTGTGGGCGTTTCGCGCGCCGCTGTCTGCGAGAAGAACATGGACGACATCCGTGCGCTGGCGAAGGCCTACATCCCGCAGTTCATGGCCGGCGCGAAAACCTTCAAGTGCGAGGCCAAGCGCTCGGACAAGCGATTCCCGCTCGGATCGCCCCAGATCGCGGCTGAGATCGGCGGCGAGATTCTGTCGGTCTGCCCGCGGCTGAAGGTGGATGTGAACAACCCCGACGTGGTGGTGCGGGTCGAGATCCGCGAGTTCGGCGCCTATATTCACGCCGGGCAGTACAAGGGCGCGGGCGGCATGCCGCTCGGCTCGAACGGTAAGGGGCTGCTGCTGCTCTCGGGCGGCATCGATTCGCCGGTGGCCGGCTGGATGATGGCCAAGCGCGGCGTCAAGATCGAGGCCCTCCATTTCGAGAGCTATCCCTACACCAGCGAGCAGGCGCGGGACAAGGTGCTGGATCTGGCCGGTATCGTGGCCGGCTGGGCGGGCAGCATCCGCGTGCATGTGATCTCGCTGACCCATGTGCAGGAGGAGCTGAAGCGCGCCTGCGAGGAGGATTATTTCACGCTGCTTCTGCGGCGTTTCATGATGCGGCTGGCCGAGCGTGCGGCGCGCGAGTTTGAATGCGGCGCACTGATCACGGGTGAGAGCGTGGGCCAGGTGGCCTCCCAGACCATGGAGGCAATGGCCGTGACCGGCGCTGTGGTTTCGATGCCCATCTTCCGCCCCTGCGTGGGTATGGACAAGGAGGAGATCATCCAGATCGCGCGAAAGATCGACACCTTCGAGACGTCGATTCTGCCCTTCGAGGATTGCTGCACCGTCTTTACCCCCCGCCATCCGCGGACACGGCCGGAGCTCTGCAAGGTCGAGGCGCAAGAGGCGCTGGTCGATGTCGATGCTCTGCTTGAGGAAGCGTGGGCAACGATGTACCATGTCAATGTTCGTCCCGACGGAAGCCGGGCCTTCTGGGAAAAGCGGGACTAAGCGCCCGACGATTTTGATCAAGGAGGAACATGATGCAGGCAAAACGCATTTCGGCCGCGCTTGCGTGGCTGGCGCTGGCCGGTTCGGTCGGCGCGATGATGATCTTGCTGTCCTATATCACCCTGTACAGTGACGACTATCAGTACGCAACCTTCTTTTACGGCGGACTGCGGGTCTTCTGGGAAAAGACCGTCGAGCACTATCTGACCTGCAACGGCCGTGCGCTGGTGCACTTCTTGGCCGAGGTCTTCCTGATTTTCGGCACGCGGCTATATGTGCTGCTCTTCCCCGCCATGATGGCCCTCACCTTCTCGCTCGGCAACACCGTACAGCGGGAGGGGGCGGCCAAACTTGCCCCCGCGGCGGCGGCCGTCTCGCTCTGCCTGATGATGGCACTGCCGGTCGAATACCTCAACCAGACGCTCTGCTGGATCGCCGGCTCGTTCAACTACTGTTTCCCCGCCCTGCTGATTCTCGCCTGCTTTGCGCTGACCCTGCGCACCCTGCGCGGCGGCGGGCTGGCGTGGGCCTGCCTGCTCGGCTTCCTCGCCGGCGCGACGACCGAGCAAAACGGCTTTGCGGCCCTGGTCGGCGGCGGGCTGATCGCCCTCTGCGCCCTTTTCCGTGCGCCCCGCGGCGGCCGCCCCTGGCGGGTGCTTGCCCCCATTCCCTTTACCCTCATCGGTTATCTGACCGTTCTGCTCGCCCCCGGCACGGCGACCCGCATCGCGGCCGACGGCGAGTCGGCAGGTACGCTTTCCGTCCTGCTCAACCCCACCCTCTTCCTCCAGCGCTGCGGAACGGTGATGACCTACCTCTGCGGCAAGGATGCCGAGATGCCCTCGGCCGCCCTTCTGCTGACGGCGCTGATGGTCCTGCTTGGGCTTCTGCCGCTGGTCTGCCGCCGTCGGGCACTGCTCCCGCTGGCCGCCGGCCTGCCCTGCGCGGTCTGCTATCTGTGGACGCTGTCGGCGGGCGTGGCCGTGGCCGCACAGCCGATTGCCTGCATCTACCTGGCGCTGGCGGGCGTCTGCCTGCTCTTTGACCGCGAGCTGTGGATGAGCGGCGTTCTGCTGATCAGCGGCCTCAGCGCGATCGGCATCATGATCTTCACCAACCTCGGCGCCTACCGCACCGTTGTGCCGACGCTGATTCTCTTCATCGCCGTGCTGGTTCGGCTTGCACAGGTCTACCTGGCCCGTCTGCCGGCGGCCGGCAGTTGGGTCGCGGGGGGCGGTGTGATTTTGCTCTGTGCGCTGGCCGCGCTGCCCACCTTCCGGGGCTACCGCCAGAATCATGCGGTTGTCCTGCGCAATCTCGATGCCATTGAGACGGGTAAGGCAAGCGGGGAGATTATCCTTACGGCCGACTACATCGACCGTTATCGCCACACCCTGATGTATGAGGGCGCGTATTTCTTCACGCAGTTCAAG
The DNA here is from genome assembly GCA_017507145.1 of Clostridia bacterium. Taxonomy (GTDB): domain Bacteria; phylum Bacillota; class Clostridia; order Oscillospirales; family CAG-272; genus SIG693. The sequence goes on from JAFWBJ010000126.1 coordinate 3,072, forward strand.
CTTTGCTACAAGATCCCCGCTGAGACGCAGATCTATCTGGAGGGCGAGCACTTCCTGCATTTTCCCACCACCGTCAACGGCGCGGTGCTCGAGCCGCAGTGCTACATGACGGGGGCTGTGCTCTGGCTGCCGTTCGTTGAGCTTTGCGCGGCGATGGACACCGATATCGTGTGGGATTTCGCGCAGGGCAGCGGCTTCTACCTCACGCGGAACGGCGAGCAGTATTATCTCTCCGAGCGTGACCACACCATCACGCGTGTCTCGGACGGCGCAGTGATCGTCGGCGAGAGCTACACCCACACCATCACCGACGTCTCCTATCTGGATATTGCCTCTGCCGAAGCTTTCTTTGACTTCACCTACGCCTTCGACTGGCAGACCGTCACAATTCAGAGCAACCGAAAGGATGTGCCGCAATGAAAGTAAGACAGATCACCGGTTCGGCTCTGCTGGCGGCCGTCGGCGTGCTGCTGCCGCAGGTGTTTCACATGATGGGCGGCACGGTGACCGGCGGGATGTTTCTGCCGATGCACATTCCGGTGCTGCTGGCAGGGATGCTCTACGGCCCGATGTGCGGGGCCTGCGTGGGGGTGCTCTCCCCGACACTGAGCTTTCTCATCTTCGGGATGCCGCCGGCAGCGAAGTATCCCTTTATGCTGATCGAGCTGATCCTCTACGGCCTGGCGTCTGGCGTGATCGAGCGCGCCCTGCGCCGCTTTGAGACGGTCAACTTAATCTTCACCACCTTCTTGGCGCAGGCGGTTGGCCGCGCAGCCTACGCCGGCTGCCTTTGGCTTGGCGGACGGTTCCTCGTCGGCGTCGATTTCCCCGCCGTGGCCACCGTCACCGCCGCGCTGGCAACCGGACTGCCCGGCATCGTAATCCAGCTGGTGCTGGTCCCGGCGATGTACTCGGCGCTGAGAAAGGTGCGGTGAAGGTCGCGGGGGTCTCCCCCCGCACCCCCGCTGGGGGTCTTCTTTCAAGAAGACCCCCAGACCCCCCAAGAACTTTCCATCTTTTTGCTATTCTCCATCTCGATTCGCGAGCCCAACACATGCGTGTTGGGAAGTTTTCGCGGGTTGGGGGAGCGCCATTCGGCAAAGCCGAATGGCGCGGGGGAAGGGAGCCTTTCGAAAAAGGCTCCCTTCCCCCGCCACCAAACGCTTTTCTGAAAGGAAAATCCCTATGACCGTACGTCAATCTCACATTCGCAACTTCTCGATTATTGCCCACATCGACCACGGCAAGTCGACGCTGGCCGACCGCATTCTGGAGCACACGCAGGCGGTGGCGAAGCGCGACGTGAGCGAGCAGATGCTGGACAACATGGATCTGGAAAAGGAACGCGGCATCACGATCAAGGCGCGTGCCGTCAAGCTCAACTACACCGCCCCCGACGGGCAGGATTATGTGCTCAACCTCATCGACACCCCCGGCCACGTTGACTTCAATTACGAGGTCAGCCGCTCGCTCAACGCCTGCGAGGGTGCGCTGCTGATCGTCGACGCGACGCAGGGCATCGAGGCCCAGACGCTGGGCAACGCCTATCTGGCGGTTGACGCGAATCTGGAGATCGTGCCGGTCATCAACAAGATCGACCTGCCCTCGGCCGATGTAGACAAAGTGCGGGGCGAAATCGAGGATGTCATCGGCATCCCGGCCGAGGACTGTCCGGCGGTTTCGGCCAAGATGGGGCTGAACATTGATCAGGTGCTCGACAAGATCGTCTCCGACATCCCCGCGCCTGAGGGCGACGCTGATGCGCCGCTCAAGTGCTTGATTTTTGACTCTTACTATGACTCTTACCTTGGCGTTGTGGTCTATGTCCGCGTCGTCGACGGCACAGTGAAGGCGGGCGACCGCATCCGGCTGATGGCGGCCGGCGCCGAATTTGAGGTGGTTGACGTCGGCACGATGGAGGCGTTTGGTCTGGCCAAGTGCGGCAGTTTGTCGGCAGGCGAGGTCGGGTATATTACCGCCTCGATCAAGAACGTGGCTGACACGCGGGTGGGCGACACGGTTACGCACGCCGATCGGCCGGCGGCCGAGCCACTGCCCGGCTTCAAAAACGTAGTGCCGATGGTTTATGCGGGTATTTATCCGGCCGACGGCGCACGCTACGGCGACCTGCGCGACGCGCTGGAGAAGCTGCAGCTCAACGATGCGGCGCTGGTGTTCGAGCCCGAGACGTCGATCGCGCTGGGCTTCGGCTTCCGCTGCGGATTCCTTGGGCTTTTGCACATGGAGATCATCGAGGAGCGGCTGGAGCGCGAGTTCAATCTGGATCTGATCACGACGGCGCCGAGCGTTATCTACGAGGTCAAGCGCCGCGGCGCTGAAGTGGAGCGGATCGACAACCCCTCGAACTACCCCTCGGCCGATGAGATCGAGATGGCGGCCGAGCCGATCGTCAAGGCCAGCATCATCACGCCGACCGACTATGTGGGCGGCCTGATGGAGCTCTGCCAGGACCGCCGCGGGGTCTTCATCGACATGAAGTACCTCGACGCCACCCGCGTGGAACTGCACTACGAGCTGCCGCTCAACGAGATCATCTACGACTTTTTCGACGCGCTGAAGTCCCGCTCGAAGGGGTACGCATCGCTTGACTATGAGTTTCTTGAATATCGTCCCTCCAAGCTGGTGAAGCTTGATTTCCTGCTCAACGGCGAGCAGGTGGACGCGCTGTCCTTCATTGTGCATGAGGAGAAGGCCTACGGCCGCGCGCGGAAGATCGCCGAGAAGCTCAAGGAGAACATCCCGCGCCAGCTCTTTGAGGTGCCGATCCAGGCGGCCATCGGCGCCAAGGTCATCGCCCGCGAGACGGTCAAGGCCCTGCGCAAGGACGTGCTGGCCAAGTGCTACGGCGGCGATATCACCCGAAAGAAGAAGCTGCTCGAGAAGCAGAAGGAAGGCAAGAAGAAGATGCGCCAGCTCGGCTCTGTCCAGGTCACGCCCGAGGCGTTCATGGCGGTGCTCAAGCTGGATGATGAGTAAGGTCGTGGGACGCTGTCCCACACCCTGCTGGGGGCGCCTTTTGAGAAAGGTGTCCCCAGACCCCCGCGAAAACTTTCACGCAAATGGCTTGACGAGACTTCCTGCTAAGCTGGCTTAGGGTGGAGAAGCGCGTCTCTCCCATCTGCGCATCAGCTGGCAGCCGGCCAAGCCGGCGACTGCTCAGCGCACGAAGCAACCGCCGAATGGACTTGGGGATCTGCCACAAGTGACAGCCAAGGAAAAGGGGTGCCGGGGGAGGGACTTCGGCGTTTGAGATGGTTCTCCCCCTGCTCGCGCGGGAGCGCGAAAAAATTCGAATAGCACGAAAGGTGGTCACACACACCATGAGAAAAACCGACATCAAGCCGCTGGGGCTGTACATTCACATTCCGTTCTGCGCATCGAAATGCGCTTACTGCGACTTCTACTCCTTCGTCCCGCAGGACGAGGAGATCCAGCGTCACTATGTCTCGGCTTTGCAGCTGCAGATGGAGGATTTCGCCGGCGATTGCCGCGGCTATGCGGTGGACAGCGTCTTCATCGGCGGTGGAACGCCGACGGTACTGCCCCCCAAGCTGCTGCATCGGGTGATCGACGCCGTCTGGCGCAATTTCTCGCTGACCGATGACGTCGAGATCACGCTTGAGGCCAATCCGGCGACGGTCGATCTCAAGGGCCTGAAGAAGCTGCACCGCGCGGGCATTTCGCGCCTGAGCATGGGTCTGCAGTCGGCGCATGCACGCGAGCTGACGGCGCTGGGGCGGATTCACACCCGCGAGGATTTCGAGCGTTCCTTCTCGGATGCGCGGGATGCGGGGTTTGATAATATCAACATTGATCTGATGTACGGCATTCCGCAGCAGACGGCGGCATCCTTCCTCAAGTCGCTCGACGTGGCGGCTCTGCTCCGCCCCGAGCATCTGTCGGTCTACGGGCTGAAGATCGAGGAGGGCACTCCCTTCTGGACGATGCGCGACACCCTCCCCCTGCCCGACGAGGACGAGGAGTACACCATGTACATGCAGTGCGTCGAGCATCTGGCGATGCGCGGGTATGAGCAGTATGAGATCAGCAACTTTGCCCAGCCCGGCTTCCGCTGCCGGCACAACCTCAAGTACTGGACCTGCGGCGAGTACCTCGGCCTGGGTGCGGCTGCGCACAGCGACTTCGGCGGCGCGCGCTTCGGCGCGGTGCGGGATATTCACACCTACATCGACGGGCTGGAGCTGGTCGGCCAGGGCGACACCGTTTGGGCTGAGCATGCCGCCATCAGCGAGGAGGAGCGCAAGAGCGAGTTTGTGATGCTGGGCCTCCGCCTGCGCGAGGGCATCAGCTGCCGCGAGTTTACCGCCCGCTTCGGCGACAGTCTCGACGAGTTCTGCGGCCGCCGGCTGCAGGCGTATGTGCCGGATGGGTTTGTGACCTTCGACGGCGACCGCTACGCCTTCACGCCGAAGGGGATGTATGTCAGCAATTATATTCTGTCCTCGGTTCTGCCGATGGAGTATGCCGAGTGAGGATGCGAGGGCCCCTTTTTGAAAAAAGTGGCCCCCACCCCCCCACCAAAAACTTTCGCATCGATTGGGTTGACCCCGTCGGTGCGTTCGTGCGAAAAGCCCCCGAGGGATTTTAGACTCCTCCCGAAAAATAGACAGTGACAAAAAGAACCTCTTGTTGTAGAATATAACTACAACAGGAGGTTTTGTCATGGCAAGAAAACACACGAAAATGAAAATACTCGCAGAAGAAGTATTCAGAAGAAAAGAAGCGGGAGAAACAAATCGTCAAATAGCAGAGAGCTATGGACTGACTAAAAATTCACAGAAATGTGTAAGCTCTTCGAAGTTCCGCGCAGCAGCTATTACGCATGGAGAAAAAAACAGCAGTGCGAAGATCGTGATCGGGAAACAGCGGACAAGATCCGTGAGATCTGGAACAATTTGAGACAGACATACGGATGTTACCGGATGTGGAAATATTTCTGCGAAAAGCTGAATATACAGATCAATATCAAGAAAATACGGCGAATTATGCGTAAATACGGCATTTCTTCCGTGATCAGACGCCGTAAAGCATACACATACCACAAGAATACCGCATAC
>JAFWBJ010000127.1 GCA_017507145.1 Clostridia bacterium
ATAACGAAAAGGAGATAGGTCAGCGCCTATCTCCTTATTTTTATGTAAGTTTTTGCGGGTTCTTAGGGGGCTTTTTTCAAAAAGCCCCCTAAGCGGGGTTTGGGGCAGCGCCCCAAGACCTTACTGATCCGCGGCAAACACGACATCAATCTTGCCGTTGCTCGTGACGGCGACGAGTGACTTCTCGCCTTTTGCCTTGTGGGAGGGCAGGCTGGAGCTGCCGTTGACGGTCTTCGATTCGATGCGGTAGTCGGCGATCGAGCCGGGCAGGGTGGCGATGATGGCGGCGTTGCTGGTGCGGAGGGAGATGTTGTCAGCGGTCACGTTCTGCAGCTCGACTCGGCCGTTGGCGCTGGTCAGGCTGACGGTGGCGGCGGTGATGTGCTCGGCGATATTCCTGCCGTTGGCGGTAATGGCGTCAAGGGTCTTGGCGGTGATGTGCTCGGTCCGGAGTGCGCTGTTGGAGGTTTTGAGTTCCAGGCTGTCGGCGGTACAGTGCTTGGCGGTCAGCGCGGCGTTGCCGGTGGTCAGCTTGAGATGGGGGGCGGTGATATGCTCGGCGGTCAGTGCGGCATTGCCGGTTTTGGCTGTGAGCTGGTTGGCGGTCAGATGGGCGAGGCTCAGCGCGGCGTTGCCGGTCTTGAGCTCGGCGGTGTCAAAAGAGACGTTGGCAGCGGTGAGGCGGGCATTGCCGGTGCGGATGACGGCATTGGGCAGATAGCCGGCCGGCAGATAGAGCCGTGCGGGCTTTCGGCTGATGATGTCCCAATGGAAGAAATGGAAAATTTCCTTTGCTGTATAAATCAGCCTGTCGTTGTCGCAGGTGATGTCGACGCTGATCCAGCGGGTGACCTCATACTCGATGCGGATTTGTCCGTCGGGGGAGGGGAGGAGTTCCACCGCGCAGTTGGTTTCGGTCAGCTCGATTGTGCGGGGGCGGCTTTCGGTGGCGAAGCTGCGGGGCTCGGGACGATTTGACTGGCCGCGCTCGTTTTGCGGCTGTGCGGTGTCGGCGGCGGGGATGGCTGCCTGGGCGTGCTCTTCCAGCAGGGCGGCTGCGATTTCGCGGAAATCGCCCAGTGCTTCGACCGCTTCGGCTTCGGTCATGCCCTCTTCGATGCGGTCATCCAGTTGGGTGGAGAAAAAGGTGATGGCATCCTCGCGGGCTTCGGCGGGCAGGGCGCTGATGGCATCGCGGAGTTTGGTGAGAAATCCGGCTTTGGTCATGGGGTATCACTCCTTTCGGTTGTGGGGGCGTCGCCGCGGATGTAGGCATAGACGCGCATGGCTTCCTCCCATTCGGTCAGGAACTGGTCGATGCGGGCGCGGCCGGCATCGGTCAGCGCGTAGTAGCGGCGGATGCGGTTGTTGTGTTTGCGGCTGTACACGGTCAGGCAGCCTGCCGCTTCCAGGCGGCGCAGGATGAGGTAGAGGGTGGATTCGGTGATGGCAATGTGGGGCGAGACATCGCGGACGATGCGGTAGCCGTAAGAATCCCCCTCGCGCAGGCTGGCCAGAATGGCGCTCTCAAGCAGAGCGCGGCGCATTTGGGTATCCATAGGGTCACCATCCTTTCTGTACAATAATACTATATCACGCATAGTATTATTTGTCAAGAGGTATTTAGAGAATTATTCAAAAAAAAGCACCCCGACTAAAGTCGGGGCGCTGCTTGGCGGGGGGGGGGATCAGTCGGCCTGGGTGTCGACGAGGACAACCTCGGCTTCGGGGGCGTTCTTGCCGATGGAGGCGATGCCGTTCTGGCAGCCGGCCTTGGTACCGTAGCCTTCGCTGGCGAGGATGACCTGGCCGTTCTTGGCGCGGAGGCGGAAGCGGAACTCGCCGGCCTTGTCGCGGTAAACCTCATACTTGGGGTTCTTGAGGGTGACGACCTCGGCCTCGTCGATGGTCTGATCTTCGATGTGGGCGAGTGCATTGACCTTAACGCTGGCGATGCCCTTCTTGCAGGTGACAACGGTCTTGTAGACCTGGCTGGTCGAGACAACCTGGCCGTTTGCGGCCTTCAGCGCGAAGCGATAGCCGCCGTTTTTGGTGACGAGAATTTCAAACTTGCTTGCCATAAGTTTATATCCTTTCTATCCTGACACGATGAAGCCGTGTACGAACTTATTAACATTTTATCACAAAGATTGGGGGATTGCAATAGTTTTTTCGCGAAAATTGACAGTTTTTTGCGAAAAATATCAATTTATTCGTCATCTTCGTTGGGAATTGCGCGGGAAAGGCTATGATTGGAATAGATTCGGTTGCCGGTGACCTCGCGGCGGACGGTGAGCCAGGGGGGCAGGCAGACCGCAGCGTCGGGGGAGGGAAGCTCGATTTCCAGCACGGCCTGGTGCGGCCAGAAGGGGTAGAGGTCGATCTCAAGCAGCTGGCCGGCATAGGGGATGCACCAGCGCGTCTTCTCGATCGGGCGGCAGGCGGGATCGGCTTGGGCGAGCAGGGCGCGGTATTCGTCGGCGGAGAGGATGGCTTCGTCTTCGTCGGCGGTCATGGCGTCGATGCGGCGCTTGGTCGTGCGGGTGCAGACGGTGATGCCGTCAGCGGTTCGGGCGCGGATGCGGCGGGAGAGTCCTTGCTCGGCGAGCAGGTAGGTTTGCACAATCTGAGAGGGGGCAGCATCGGGCTGCGCGGCGAGCAGAGCTTCGCTTGGGCGGTCGATGAGCCATTTTCTCTCGATTTCAGGCTTGGCGGCAGACATGGCGATCCTCCTTTATCGGGATATCAGTATTATACTCCTCCGGTCGGCATTTGTCAAGGCGGCGCCGGGAGACGGATAGTTTGTGTACAAAATAGTTGAAAATTTCAAAAAAACATGCTATAATATATCTAATTATCAACATGCGAGGTGATCATCTTGGCTTATACCTTCCGCGGCGGGTTCCATGTGACCGAACACAAGCACACCAGCCGCTGCCAGATTGAAAAAATGCCCCCGCCGGCAAAGGTGTCGATCCCCCTTTCCCAGCATATCGGTGCGCACTGCAAGCCGCTGGTGCAGGTGGGCGATCACGTTTACCGGGGTCAGATCATCGGAGACGTTGAGGGCGGTCTGGGCTGCCCGGTGCATGCCAGTGTGTCCGGCACGGTGGTGGCGCTCGAATCGCGCAATAATGCAGCGGCACAGCCAATTGTCAATGTCGTGATCGAAAACGACGGCGAGATGGCGCTGGATCCGCTGATTGTCCCGCATGAGAAGAAGCTCTCCGAGACGAGCGCCGAGGAGATTATCGAGATCGTTCGCCGGGCCGGCATTTCGGGGATGGGCGGCGCGGCTTTCCCGACCTATGCCAAAATCCAGTCGGCGCTGGGCAAGGTTGAGCGGCTGATTGTCAACTGCGCCGAGTGTGAGCCTTACATCACGGCCAACCACCGTCTGCTGCTGGAGAATCCGGCCGCTGTGCTCAATGGGACCAAGATTCTGCTCAAGGCCTTTGGTCTGCGTTCGGCCGATATTGCCATCGAGGACAACAAGCTGGATGCCATCAACAAGCTTGAGGTGCTGGTGGCCGACAGCACGCTCTTCCGGGTGCGGGTGATGAAGACCAAGTACCCGCAGGGCGATGAGCGCCAGCTAATTTATGCGCTGACCGGCAAGGAACTGCCGATGGGCAAGCTGCCGGCCGATGTGGGCTGTGTTGTCTTCAACGCTGAGACCTGTGCCGCGATCTTTGCGGCCTTTGCCTACGGCATGCCGCTGATCGAGCGGTTGGTGACGGTTGACGGTGACTGTGTCGTTACCCCGAAGAATCTGACCGTGCCGATCGGCACCTCCTGCCTTGATGTCATCAATGCCTGCGGTGGTCTGCGCCGTCCGCTGCATAAGGTGATCTTTGGCGGCCCCATGATGGGGGCGGCTCAGTGGGATATTGAGACGCCGGTGATCAAGGGCACATCGGCGATCCTCTGCTTTTCGGCCAAGATGGATGCGCATCTGTCGCGGACCGAGACCTGCCTGCACTGCGGACGCTGTGTCAAAAACTGCCCGATGCATCTGATGCCCAACTATCTGGCCCTCTATGCCAAGGCGAACCGGCTGGAGGAGGCGGAGGAGTTTGGGGTGCTGTCCTGCGTGGAGTGCGGGACCTGTTCCTACAACTGTCCGGGGCAGATGCAGATCGTGCAGTATATCCGTGTGGCGAAGGGCGCGATCAAGGCCGAGGCGGCCCGCCGCGCTGCCGCACAGAAGGAGGGAGAATGATGGAAGAGAAAAAAAGCCTGCAGACGGTGAACGGTGTGGAGATACCCGCCCTGCTGTCCGTCTCGCCTTCACCCCATATCAAGCACAGCGACACCACCCGCACGGTGATGCTTGACGTGATCCTGGCGCTCCTGCCGGCGACGGTGTGGGGGGCGTATGTCTTTGGCCTGCGCGTGCTGTGGGTGATTGCGGTCTGCGTGGGGACGGCGGTGCTGGCCGAGGGGCTGACCCAGTGGCTGCTTCACCGTCCGGTTACCGTTCTGGACTGCTCGGCGGCGCTGACCGGCCTGCTGCTTGCCTTGAATCTGCCTGCCACGGTCCCGCTGTGGATGGGGGCTGTCGGCTCGGCGTTTGCCATTATTGTCGTCAAGCAGATCTTCGGCGGGCTTGGCAAGAATTTTGTGAATCCTGCTCTCGCGGCCCGCGTCTTCCTCTTTGCCTGGCCGCAGGAGATGAGTACATATCCCGCCCCGATGTCAAGGTTAGGACTCTTCGACTTCTCGGCTTCGGCTGAGGGGGTCGATGTCGTGACCGGCGCGACGCCGCTGGCCGCGCTCAAGACCGGTGCGCTGCCCGAGGCTTCGCTGCTGGATCTGGTGTTCGGCAACATCGGCGGTTGTATCGGCGAGGTGTCGAGTATTTTGCTCGTCGCGGGTTTCGTTTATCTGCTTCTGCGCCGGGTGATCACCTGGCATATTCCGGTCGCGTACATCG
>JAFWBJ010000128.1 GCA_017507145.1 Clostridia bacterium
CTTACCTATATTTACGGTATTGGCCTGACCAGTGCACAGAAGATCCTGGAAAAGACCGGTATCAATCCCGATACCCGCGCCAAGGATCTGACCGAGGAAGAAGTTGCTAAGCTCCGTGACGAGATCGAAAACTTCTACACGGTCGAAGGTGACCTCCGCCGTGATGTCGGTCTGAACATCAAGCGTCTGATCGAGATCAACTGCTACCGCGGTATCCGTCACAGAAAGGGTCTCCCCGTTCGCGGTCAGAGAACCAAGACTAACGCAAGAACCCGCAAGGGTCCCGCAAAGACCATTGCAAACAAGAAGAAGTAAAGGAGTGAACTGAATCGATGGCTAAGACCGCTAAGAAGGTTATTAAGAAGCGCCGCGAGCGCAAAAATATCGAAAAGGGTGCTGTGCATATTCAGTCCACCTTTAACAACACCATCATCACCATTACCGACGTTCAGGGCAACGCAGTTTCCTGGGCATCTGCCGGTGAGCTTGGTTTCAAGGGCTCCAGAAAGTCTACCGCATTCGCTGCTCAGTCTGCTGCTGAGACCGCTGCGAAGACCGCAATGGAGCATGGCATGAAGACCGTTGAGGTTTACGTTAAGGGCCCCGGTCCCGGACGTGAGTCTGCTATCCGCGCACTTGAGGCTGTCGGCATGAGCATTACCCTCATCCGCGACGTTACCCCCATCCCCCACAACGGCTGCCGCCCGCCGAAACGCCGCCGCGTTTAATTCATAAGGAGGAATCACATTATGGCAAAGAATATTGTAAAGCGCTGCAAGACGCTGGGTATTTCTCCTGCAACGATGGGCTATACCGGCAGTTCTAAGTCGGAAACCATCCGTCATTCTCAGAGCGATGTGCGCAGAAAGCAGAGCGAGTACGCAGTACACCTCAAGGAGAAGCAGAAGGTCAGATTCATCTACGGTGTTCAGGAGAAGCAGTTCCGCCTGACTTACAACAGAGCCGAGAAGATGGAAGGCCAGACCGGCGAGGCTCTTCTCTCGCTGCTGGAGCGCCGTCTCGATAACGTTGTTTACCGTCTGGGCTTCGCGATGACTCGCGCTGAGGCTCGTCAGATGGTTACGCATGCACACTTCACCGTTGATGGCCGCAAGGTCAACATCCCCAGCTTCCAGGTTAAACCCGGCATGGTTATTGCTCCCAAGGAGACCAGCAAGGGTCACGCCAGAATCAAGTCCAACATTGAGACGAACTCGATCGCTCAGCCCCCGAAGTGGCTCACCATCGACTCTGCCAATATGATTGGTAAGGTCGTGGCTAACCCCACCAGAGAGGATATCGATTTTCCCGTCGAAGAGCAGCTTATCGTCGAGTTCTATTCCAAGTAATTGCCTCCCCTGCACGCCGCGGCGCTGCTTCGGGCAATGCTTGGCGTGCGAAAACAACTGTAACCCGGCGGCTTTGGCTTTGCTCAAGCAGAGCAGAGCAGCACTGGGCCGCAACCAAACCATAATATTTCATAGGAGGGTTATTTGGAATGATTGAGATTGAAAAGCCCAATATTGCAACAGCAAATTTGAGCGATGACGGAAAAAGCGGTAAGTTTATCGTCGAACCCCTTGAGCGTGGATACGGCATCACGCTTGGAAACTCGCTGCGCAGAGTTCTGCTCAGCTCGCTTCCCGGTGTTGCTGTAACGAATATCAAAATCGACGGCGTTCTCCACGAGTTCTCCACCGTTCCCGGTGTCAAGGAAGACGTCACCGAAATCGTGCTGAATGTGAAGGGTATCACGGCAAAGCTGCACAGCGGCGCGCCGAAGACGGTTGTCATCGATATGACCGGTCCTTGCGAAGTCACCGCAGGTGACATCAAGATGGACGCGGATATCGAGATCCTCAACCCCGAACATCACCTGGCAACGCTGGGTGAGAACGCACGTTTCTTTATGGAACTGACCTTCGACAGCGGACGCGGTTACGTCTCGCAGGAGAAGAACAAGCAGCTCTATAACTCGGCGCTTGGGAATACGACCTCTGCACCGCTCGGTACGATTTTTACCGACTCGATTTATACGCCTGTGTATAACGTCAATTACACAGTCGAAAATACGCGTGTCGGCAACATTACTGACTACGACAAGCTTACGCTTGAGATTCTGACCAACGGTACGATCTCGGCGAAAGAAGCGATTTCTCTCGGCGCCAAGATTCTCAACGAGCATCTCAACTTGTTTGTGGATTTGTCTGATGAAGCAAAGAAGGCAGAAATCATGGTTGAACGTGAAGAGACCATCAAGGAAAAGGTCCTTGAGATGACCATTGAGGAGCTTGACATGTCTGTCCGCAGCTTCAACTGCTTGAAGCGCGCAGGCATTGATACGGTAGAAGACTTGACCAATCGCACCGAGGAGGACATGATTAAGGTCCGTAACCTCGGCAAGAAATCGCTGGAAGAAGTCATTTTCAAGCTGCACTCGCTCGGCCTTGACCTCAAGAAGGAAGAGGAGTAATCAAACCCGCGTTTGATTGGTTCGCAGTGCACGCTATTTCGTAATTTTACTATTGCAGAAGGAGGGAATTATAATGCCCGGAACCAGAAAACTTGGCAGAACCACCGCGCACAGACAGGCGATGTTGAGAGGCATGGTGACCTATTTACTGGAGAATGGCTCGATTGAGACCACGCTCACCCGCGCTAAGGAAGTCCGCTCTATCGCAGAGCAGATGATCACCCTTGGCAAGAAGAACACCCTCGCATCCCGCCGCGCCGCGCTGGCATATATCACCAAGGAAGAAGTTGTAACCAAGCTGTTCACCGACATCGCGCCCAAGTACGCAGACCGTGTTGGTGGCTACACCCAGATCTACAAGCTGGGTCCCCGTCGCGGCGACGCAGCCGAGATGGCACTGATCAAGCTGGTTGACTAATTCATCCAAGATTATCCTGAAGCAGGCATCTTTCAAGATGCCTGCTTTTTTGTTGCAGAAAAATGTGAAATTCCCTTGACAAACCGGGTGGAATGGGGTATAATATGTCGGTAACGGGCCTTTAGCTCAGTTGGTTAGAGCCACCGGCTCATAACCGGTTGGTCCCGGGTTCGAGTCCCCGAAGGCCCACCAACCCAGAAAAAGCGACTTGTTTTCGCAAGTCGTTTTTTCATGTTGGGTCAATCATATTATATCATACAAAGGAAGTGCATTTCCATCATGGCAATCCTGTTGTCCGTCTCCATTGCGCTTATGGCCGGTTTGTTGATGACCCGCGTCTTCAAGCCCCTTAAGCTCCCGTCCGTCACCGCATATCTGATTGCGGGCGTTCTTATCGGCCCGTACTGCCTCGGTGCACTTGGCATCGACGGTATCGGCTTCCCGACGATGAATGCAGTTCACACGCTCTCGCTGATTTCTGAGGTTGCACTGGGCTTCATCGCGTTTTCCATCGGCAGCGAATTTCGCCTCGAAGAGCTCAAGAAGACCGGCAAGCAGGCCTTTGTCATCGGTGTGTTTCAGGCGCTGGCGGCAACTTTGATGGTTGATCTTGCCTTGCTGGTCCTGATCAAACTCCTTCCCGAGGGAACGCTCTCCCTTCCGCAGGTTCTCACGCTCGGTGCTATCGCGACCGCAACTGCACCTGCCGCAACGCTTATGGTTGTTCGTCAGTATAAGGCTAAGGGCCCGCTGACCGACCTGCTTCTGCCCATCGTTGCGCTGGACGATGCGGTTGGCTTGATTGTATTTGCTGTCTCCTTTGGCGTAGCAAAGACCCTTGTTTCCAATCAGGTCGATCTGGTCTCAATTCTGGTCAACCCGATCATTGAGATTGTCTGCTCGCTGCTGCTTGGTGCGATTATGGGTTGGGTGTTAACCCAACTTGAGCGTCTGTTCAATTCGAATACCAACCGTTTGAACCTTACACTTGCCGTCGTCTTCCTGACCTCTGCGATCTCTATGCTGGATTTCCACATTGGTCCGGTACATATCAGCTTCTCGTCTTTGCTCGTTTGTATGATGCTGGGGACAATCTTCTGCAACATCTGCCCGCTGTCTGAGGATTTGATGAATTCGACCGACAAATGGACCTCTCCGCTTTTTGCGATTTTCTTCGTGATTAGCGGCGCAGAGCTGGAGTTGAACGTGTTTGCCGATTGGGCAATCGTTTTGATTGGTATCATCTACATTCTCTTCCGCTGCCTGGGCAAATATTTCGGGACGTGGTTCAGCGCAAAAATTACGCACTGCGCGCCGAACATTCAGAAATATCTTGGCATCACGCTTTTCCCGCAGGCCGGTGTTGCACTGGGCATGTGCACCATCGCAGCTGCCCAGCTTCCCGGGCAGGGCACATTGATTCGCAATATCACACTCTTTGCTGTCCTTGTCTATGAGTTGGTCGGCCCGCTGCTGACTCGTCAGGCGCTGACTGCTGCCGGTGACATCAAGCCGATGACGGACGAAGTCAAGAATCGCCGCGAGACCAAGCTCGCAGCAGCAAAGCAATCCTCAAACGAATAAACTGATATCGCGTAAAAGATCCGAACGCTTTCCGGTGTTCGGATTTTTTACCGAGAAAGCGAAAAGGTATGAAAAGAATTTCTGCCGCTTTGCGGCATATGCTGTCATATTTAAAATTTTTCTCGAAGTGGCTGGTTCTGGCCGCTTTGGTTGGCCTGGTTGGCGGGCTGATTGGCAGTGCCTTTCATTTGGCGATCGATTATGTTACCGAATTCCGCGGCGGCCATGATTGGATAATTTATCTTCTTCCGATTGGCGGTCTTCTGATCGTTGCCCTCTATCATTCTGCTGCCAAAATTCAGCATCTGGTCGGAGCGCTGGATACCAACCGCGTATTGGAATCGGTGCGCGGCGAGAACAAGATTCCGTTTGTTATGGCGCCGCTGATTTTTCTCAGCACCATCCTTACGCACCTGCTCGGCGGTTCAGCCGGCCGCGAAGGCGCCGCGCTGCAGCTCGGCGGCTCAATTGGCTATCGGTTGGGCAAACTCTTCCGCCTGGACGAGGATGACCTGCATATCATTGTCATGTCCGGTATGAGTGCGGTTTTTGCAGCACTTTTCGGCACACCGCTCACCGCTTCCTTCTTTTCACTTGAGGTGATCAGCGTTGGCAAAATGCATTATGCCAGCCTTGTCCCCTGTATGGTTGCTTCGCTGACCGCTTCCCAAATCGCACTTGCCTGCGGACTTCATCCGGTCCGCCTCCCCCTGACTGCCGTACCTGAGATACAGCTACTTACTGTGCTTCAGGTCATCCTGCTTGCTGTTTTCTGCGCGATGGTCAGCATCCTTTTCTGTATAGCGATCGGAAAAACCGAGCATATTCTGCACAAATATCTAAAAAATGACTATCTGCGCGTCTTCGTCGGCGGTACCGTCATTCTTCTTCTGACCCTCCTGCTGCAGACCCGCGATTACAACGGCGCTGGCATGGATGTCGTTGCGCGAGCCATTGCCGGTGAAGCGAAAATTGAGGCGTTCCTGCTCAAGCTTATTTTTACTGCGATCACAATTTCCTGCGGCTTTAAGGGGGGCGAAATCGTTCCCGCATTCTTTGTCGGTTCAACCTTCGGCTGTGTCTTTGGCGAACTGATCGGCCTGAACCCCGGCTTTGCGGCGGCAATCGGTTTTGTTGCTGTCTTCTGCGGCGTGGTCAATTGCCCGGTCGCGGCGACAATTCTGGCGATCGAAGTCTTCGGCGGCAATGCATTGATGCTTTTTGCTCTGGCTTGCGGAATCAGTTTTATGCTCTCCGGTAACTTTGGCCTCTATCACAGCCAGATCCTGCTCTATTCCAAGCTTCAGCCGCGTAAAATCAATCAATATGCACATTGAGGAGGCAACCCATCATGTACAAGTATGAAATGCATTGCCACACTGCGGAAACCAGCAGGTGCTCCCGAATTTCGGGTGCGGATTTGGTCGATTTTTATCATTCCATTGGGTATACCGGAATTGTCATCACCGACCACCTCTATAATTACTATCTAAAAGATCCCACGCAGCCATCCTGGCCTGAGCGTGTTGAGTTTTTTGTTGCCGGATACCGTGCCGCCAAGCAGCGCGGTGAGGCGTTGGGCATGGATGTGTTCTTCGCATGGGAATACTCCCATAAGCGCAAGGGAAACGATTTCTTGACCTACGGCTTGGATATGGACTGGCTGCTGGAGAATCCCGATTTGGACGAGCTCCACATCAATGATTATTATGACCTTGTGCACCGCGATGGAGGCTATGTCGTGCATGCACACCCCTTTCGCGAGGCCAGATATATTGACATGATCCGCCTGGCTCCGCGCAAGGTGGATGCAGTAGAGACGATCAACGCATGCCGAACGCCGTTTGAGAACTGTATGGCTAATCTGTACGCAGAGAATTATGCGCTGCCCAAAATCTGTGGCAGTGATAATCACCGTGGGCCGATCCCGCAGCTGACATCGCTCGATCTGCCTTTCCGCGCTGGCAGCGTGGAGGAGATTGTGCAGGCAGCCCTGCGTGGTGAATCGACCTTGCATCTCTACCAGTATGATACGGAGCGCGGACTGTGTGAGATTCCGGAGGATAAGGTCTTTTGTGCGGCCGAAAAGCTTTGACCAAATCCTGCATCCGCGGGGGAGTCAAGCACACAGATTCACCGAATGTTATCATTTTGTTGACTGTTTGTTCATGAATGGGTGGTATAATAACCCTAACCTTTGAGGGAGTAATTCAACGCTGCCCCCGCAGCGGAAGGTAAATCAACAGCTGACGATTATCGTCTGGTTTATCTTGAAAGAATGAGACTCATATGCAGATTTTCTGTATATGAGTCTTTTTTATCCTAATTTTTCATTTGGAGGAAAGAAATGAAAGAGTATCTTCAAAGCAAAGAGGATGTTCTGGCTGCTGAAGAAACAACGGTCGACGGTCTGAGCACATCCGAGGTTCAGGAGCGCCTTGCACGCTTTGGCAAAAACAAGCTTGCCGAGGGCAAAAAGGTTACGCTTTTGCAGCGTTTCCTGGCACAGCTCGCCGATCCGATGATCATCATTCTGATCATTGCCGCCGTGATTTCCGGCGTGGTCGGCGTGATGAATGACGAGGGCTTTGCGGATGTGATCATCATCATGGCCGTCGTGTTGATCAATGCCGTGCTTGGCGTTTTCCAGGAGAGCAAGGCAGAGAAGGCCATCGAGGCTCTGCAGGAGATTGCGGCCGCAACCTCCAAGGTTATCCGCGACGGCCATCAGATGACCGTTCACTCTGAGGACCTTGTCCCCGGCGATATCATCGTGCTGGAAGCCGGCGATGCCGTTCCGGCCGATGCGCGTCTCTTTGAGGCGGCAAGCCTGAAAATCGAAGAAGCCGCGCTGACCGGCGAATCGGTTCCGGTCACCAAGCAGACCGAAGCCCTGTCCGCCCCCGACGGAAAGGACGTCCCGCTGGGCGACCGAAAGAATATGGTTTACATGGGCAGCACGGTCGTCTACGGCCGCGGCAAGGCAGTCGTCACCGATACCGGTATGCAGACCGAAATGGGGAAGATCGCCGATGCGCTGACCCAGGCTGAAGACGGCCAGACGCCGCTCCAGCTCAAGCTGAATCAGCTTAGTAAGATTCTGAGTATCCTTGTCCTCGGCATTTGCGTGCTGGTCTTTGCCGTGGATATTTTCCGCCTGCTCCCCGGCGTAGAGTTCAGCGAGCTGATCAGCACCTTTATGATCGCGATCAGCCTGGCTGTTGCTGCGATTCCCGAAGGCCTGGCTGCCGTTGTGACCATTGTGCTGTCGATCGGCGTAACCAACATGTCGCGGCGCAATGCGGTTATCCGCCGCCTGACTGCCGTGGAGACGCTCGGTTGTGCGCAGATCATCTGCTCGGATAAAACCGGTACACTGACGCAGAACAAGATGACGGTCGTTGAGCACAGCGGCGAGGATGAGTTGCTCCTGGCACGCGCAATGGCCCTCTGCTCGGATGCGGAGCTGGACGAGACCGGAAATGCCACCGGTGAGCCCACCGAATGTGCACTGGTCAATTATGCAAATGCGCTGGATATGCCCAAACCGGCGCTGAAAACCGCCGCGCCCCGCATCGGGGAAGCGCCTTTCGATTCGATGCGCAAGATGATGTCCACGGTGCATCAGACCGAGCAGGGCATCGTACAGTTCACAAAGGGCGCCCCCGATGAGGTGCTAAAACGCTGTACAAAACAGATCAAAAACGGCGCGATCGTCCCCCTCGATGACAAAGCCCGCGCAGAGATTCTCGCGGCCAACAAAGCCTTTGCTGATCAGGCCCTGCGCGTGCTTTGCGCAGCCCAGCGCATCTGGGAATCGGAGCCTACTGATTATACCCCCGATTTCCTTGAGCAGGACCTCTGCTATATCGGCCTGACCGGTATGATTGACCCTGTCCGTCCCGAAGTAAAGCCGGCAATCGAGCGCTGTGCAGGGGCTGGCATTCGTCCGATCATGATTACCGGTGACCACCGCGACACCGCAATCGCCATTGCCACCCAGCTGGGAATCATCACCGATCCCTCGCAGGCCATCACCGGTGCACAGCTGGACGAAATCAGTGACGAACAGCTGGAAACCGACATCGAGAAATATTCAGTTTACGCCCGCGTCCAGCCCGAGCATAAGGTGCGTATCGTCAACGCATGGCGCGCCAAGGGCATGATTACCGCCATGACGGGTGACGGCGTCAATGACGCGCCTTCGATCAAGAACGCTGATATTGGCATCGGCATGGGTATCACCGGTACCGATGTTACGAAGAATGTTGCGGATATGGTGCTGGCCGACGATAACTTCGCGACCATCGTTACCGCAGTCGAAGAAGGCCGCCGGATCTATGACAATATCCGTAAATCGATTCAGTTCCTGCTTTCCTCCAACCTCGCCGAGGTCATTGCCATTTTCTTTGCTTCTATGGTGGGCTTCCAGCTGCTGCACCCGGTGCATCTGCTCTTCATTAATCTCATCACCGATACCTTCCCGGCGCTTGCGCTGAGCATGGAGAAGGGTGAGCGCGACATCATGAAGCGCAAGCCCCGCCGTGCCAAAGACGGCATCTTTGCCGGCGGCATGGGCGTGGATGTGGTTATCCAGGGCCTGATGGCCGCGGTGATCACCATTGTCGCTTATCTCATCGGCTGCCGTATCGCAAGCGGCGCGTGGACCTTCCTGCCGCAGTCTGCAGAAGCTTCGGCGCACGGAACAACGATGGCATTCCTGGCCCTCTCCATGGCTGAGATCTTCCACTCCTTCAACATGCGTTCCCGCCGCAAATCGATCTTCACGCTCAAAACGCACAATCTCTTCCTCTGGGGCGCAATGCTGGCTTCGTTTGCCGCAACCACGCTGGTAGTCTACGTCCACTTCCTGCGTGAAGTGTTTGAATTTACCAAAATCGGCTTTGCTGAGTATGCGATCGCCATGTTGCTCGCGCTGGCGGTAATTCCGTTTATCGAGTGCATCAAGTGGATCGAGCGCATCGCCGACCGCAGAAAGCGCACGAACGCATAACCGAAACCCGCGCTGCCCATTCGGGTGGTGCCACAAAGTTGAAAAACGCACCGTCTTATCGACGGTGCGTTTTTTCGTTCAACCGTCGGTTGAAGAATTTCGTTTAAGCAGTTATTGTCAAGGAAAGTCTGCCGTGCTATACTATAAACAAAGCTCGGCGCCGTCAATTTGGAGGTTCGTGATGAAGATTGGAAATAAAATTAGGGAATTGCGAAAACAGCGTGGAATTACGCAGGAACAGCTCGCGGACAGTATCGGTGTTTCTTTTCAAGCGGTAAGCAAATGGGAGAATCATATCGCCCTGCCGGACATCACCCTGACGCCCGTGTTGGCCGGTTATTTTGGCGTGTCGATGGATGTGCTCTTTGATTTCAATTTGAAAGAAGTCGAAGAAAAAGCACTTGCAATTGCCAGAGAAAGCTGGAAATACCGTAGTACCGATTGGGCCAAAGCCCGGAAAATAATCGATGATGGCCTCAAAGCCTACCCGGATAATGTCATACTGTTGCTCAACAGGCTTTATGTCATGCACAGCGAAGAAACGCCGGATGAGGTAATTGCAATCGCGCTGAAGATTATTGATCTTGCGCAGGATGAAGCGATCAAATATGATGCATGTCAGTTTCTGGCGTATGCATACAAAGCCAAAGGAGACCTTGCGCTTGCGCGAAAAGCCATTGATTTGATACCCGATATTCGGTTTTCCAACCAAAGATTAAAGGCTTGCATTTTAGAAGGCGAAGAGAAATGGAATGCAGCATGTCAGGAGTTCAATGAAGCGCTGTATGCGCTGATGTTTATTCATTATCGAATGGCAGAATGCTGCGAGGAACGGGGCGAGGAACAGGAGGCTTTGCAGTATTATGAGAATGCCTTGCACGTACTTGACCTCTATGGGGTAAAGAAGGGATGGTACGGTTTCCGAGAAGGATTCACTGAAGAGATCGCTAAGCTTAAGGCAAAACTCAAATAAACCGTAAAAATGGAGTACGAACAAGTTGTTCGTACTCCATTTGTCTATTGACGGGAATTTTCCCGTAGGGGGCAGCTCAGCTGCATTAGAATGCGATTTTCTCGGCAACGTAAGCCTTGAGCTCGCTGATCGGGATGCGAACCTGCTCCATGGTGTCGCGGTCGCGGACGGTGACGCAGCCGTCTTCCTTCGACTCGAAGTCGTAGGTGACGCAGAGGGGCGTACCGATCTCGTCTTCGCGGCGATAGCGCTTGCCGATCGAGCCGGTCTCGTCGAAGTCGGTCATGAAATCCTTCGAGAGCATGGTGTAGACCTCCATAGCCTCGGGGGAGAGCTTCTTCGACAGGGGAAGCACTGCAACCTTGAAAGGCGCGATGGTGGGATGGAAGCGCATGACAACACGGGTATCGTTCTTGGCCTCGTCGATGACTTCCTCGTCGTAAGCTTCGCAGAGGAGAGCCAGCGTCATGCGGTCAGCGCCAAGCGAGGGCTCGACCACATAGGGGATGTAGTGCTCATTGGTCTCGGGATCAAAGTAAGTGAGATCCTGGCCGGAGTGCTCAGCGTGCTGGGAAAGGTCGTAGTTGGTGCGGTCAGCAACGCCCCACAGCTCGCCCCAGCCGAACGGGAAGAGGTACTCGAAGTCGGTGGTCGCCTTGGAGTAGAAGGAAAGCTCCTCGGACTCGTGGTCGCGGAGACGCAGATTCTCCTCGCGAATGTTGAGGGACTTGAGCCAATCATGGCAGTAAGCGCGCCAGTAAGCGAACCATTCGAGGTCAGTGTCGGGCTTGCAGAAGAACTCGAGTTCCATCTGCTCGAACTCGCGGATACGGAAGATGAAATTGCCGGGGGTGATCTCGTTGCGGAAGGACTTACCGATCTGGCAGACGCCGAAGGGGAACTGGTATTCGATATCGGTGGTTGCACGGGAATAGAATGCCAATTCTGCCGGATCATGGTCACGCAAACGCAGGGACTCTTCCTTGATACCCAGAGAAATCAGCCAGTTCTTGCAAAAATCTTTCCAGTATGCAAACCATTCCAGATCGGTGCCGGGCTGACAGAAGAATTCGCATTCCATCTGCTCAAACTCACGGGTACGGAAAGTGAAGTTGCCGGGGGTGATCTCGTTACGAAAAGCCTTACCCACCTGACAAACACCGAAAGGCAGTTTCTTGCGGGTGGTACGCTGGATGTTTGCAAAGTTCACGAAAATACCCTGTGCGGTCTCAGGACGCATATAGACGGTGGAAGAAGAGTCCTCGGTAACGCCCATCTGGGTCTTGAACATCAGGTTGAACTTGCGGATGGAAGTGAAGTGATGCTTGCCGCAGTTGGGGCAGATCACATCTTCATGGGAAGCGATGTAAGCATCCATCTCCTCC
>JAFWBJ010000129.1 GCA_017507145.1 Clostridia bacterium
ATGATTTCGTTTGCTTTCTTCTGTTTCTTCGCGACACTCTCTTCGCGGACGTCCTTTGGGAAGCGGAACATATCCGTTGGCAATGGCTCGCTTTTTTCGATTCTGGCGTGTAACCAATTGCTTGATTTGATTTTTCGTCAGTCCATAGCTCTCTGCTATTTGACGATTTGTTTCTCCTGCTTCTTTTCTTCTGAATACTTCTTCTGCGCGTATTTCCATTTTCGTGTGTTTTCTTGCCATGACAAAACCTCCTGTTGTAGTTATATTCTACAACAAGAGGTTCTTTTTGTCACTGTCTATTTTTCGGGGGGGGGAGTCTACAGTGGCAGGGGTATTTCATCCCTTAGGCTGAGGCTTGTCGGCACGGGGACTGAGAGGGGGCGCCGATTTGCCGGCATAGCCGGCAAATCCGGAGAGCAAGGAACTGCGCCAGCTGGTCCTTCTCTCCCCCGATCCACCCGCACAAACAATTAAATCCACCCAAAATCTCTATCCCCCCACATCCAATCCCTACATCCCCCGCACCAAATCCATCAGCGCCCCCCGCTCATTCATCGACGGGTCAGCAATAACCGCATCCAGCAAACGCCCCAGCACCCGCCCAATGGCAGGGCCGCGGGGGATCCCGGCAGCAGCAAGATCAGCGCCGCCAACCGCAAGATGCGCCAAATCGGTGCAGTCGCCGCGCTCCTCTACCACGCCCAGCGCGTGCAGATAGTGCGCAACCGTCTCGCCCAGCGCGGCGCGCAGCGCAAGCAAATCATGCGCAGCTGTCTGACCGCCGGCACGCAGCAGCTGACGGACGGTCAGCTCCGCATCCTCCCCCAGCGGCAGATCACGCAGCGCAAGCACCGCCGTTACACGGCGGGTAACCGCACCCGAAAAGCGCAGTTCCCCCAGCGCAGCCGCCGCACGGGCAGACGTTGTGTGCCAGAAAAGCAGCGCCAGACGGAGCGCCAGCTCGGCCGGCAGCTGCGGAAGTGCAAATAACGCCCGACGATCCGCTTCAGGACAGATCTGCCCCAGCACACCGTCATCTGCCATCGCGGTCAGCGCCGCAACAGCATGCGCACCCAACAGCGTGCGGCTCAGCTCAGACGAGATGCGCTCAGCCGAGATCCGCGCAAGCAGGCCGGCGCAGAATCGCGCCCCGGCCCGGGTCTCCGGCTCGACCGTAAAGGAGAGCTCGGATGCAAACCGATAAGCACGGAGAATGCGCAGAGCATCCTCGCGGAAGCGCTGCTCGGGCTGGCCGACGCAGCGGATAATGCCGGCCGCCAAATCCTCGCGGCCGCCGAACAGATCGACAATCCCGTCCCCGCCGTCGTAGGGCGACCAGGCCATCGCGCAGACCGTAAAGTCCCGCCGGGCGAGATCCTCGTCCAGACTGCGCGTGAAGGAGACACTGCTGGGATGCCGCGCATCGAGATAATTGCCGTCAATGCGATAGGTCGTGATCTCAACCGGCATATCGTCCGAGAGAACGGTCACCGTGCCGTGCTTGAGCCCGGTCTCGATGGTGCGAAAATCGGCAAATACCGCCAGCGTCTGCATGGGCAGGGCCGAGGTGGCAATGTCCCAATCGTGCGGCGGGCGGCCAAGCAGGCTGTCGCGCAGACTTCCCCCCACCAGATAAGCCTCATGCCCCGCCTCGTGGAGCCGGGTCAGCAGTACCGTCACTGCGGACGGACAGGCAATGTGCATAGCGTGCACCTCCTTTGGATAAACTACGCTCAGTATATCATAAATCAAGAAGGAACGCAAGAGGGCCGGCGCCGCTTTCCCCAAAATTTCGGAGCAAACAAAAAATATTTTCAAAAATCTATTGACAAAACCTGCGCAGTATGCTATAATATTACCCGTTATGGCGGAATAGCTCAGCTGGCTAGAGCAATCGGTTCATACCCGATAGGTCGTGGGTTCAAGTCCAACTTCCGCTACCAGGCCCGTTGGTCAAGCGGCTAAGACACCGCCCTTTCACGGCGGTAACGGGGGTTCGATTCCCCCACGGGTCACCAAACCAACGAGATCCCAAACAAAAAATCACCCGAGTGTTCGGGTGATTTTTTGTTTTTTCCGGCAAATTGCGCACCGTGCTCAGATCCTGCGCAGCAGATAGGCGTAGAAATCCTCGGCGTAGGCGGACTTCGGCTGACGGCTGTGCAGCTCGATGATCAGATTGCGCTGGCAGATCGGGTAGGCGATGGGCCGTAGCACGACGTTTTTGTTGTTGAGCTTCCCCCACGAATACTCGGGCCAAAAGGCGATTCCCGCGCCCATACTGATGATGTTCTGTACGGCGATCGGCGAGTCCGATTCAAACAGGACCCGCGGCGAGAAACCGGCGACCGAGCAGAATCGGTTGCAGATCACACCGAAGAGACGCGTGCTTGAGAGCATGATGAAATTCTCGTCCTTCACCGTACGCAGGTCAATGGCGTCGCAGTCGGCGTACTTCGCCGTCTTCGGGACGGCGAGATAGATCTTCTCCTCCTTCACGCAGCGCTGCAGGTAATCCTTCGCACCGCCTGTGTTGAGGCCGTTGGTCGTGATCACGATGTCGCTGTCGTGCGTCAGCTCGTTCTGCTCAAAGGCGAAAAAGACGTCGGGGTTCTTCTTTTTGTAGCGGATGATCGCGTCGATCACAAAGGTTGAGGCCGCAAGAATATTCAGCTTCACGGTGCGGTTGACGGCACATTTAAGTTGGGCAAGCTCATTCTGCAGGTTGTCAAACTCGGGCAGCAAAACATCCAGGCGCTGCTTGAGATGCCGTCCGAAGGGGGTCAGCACGACCCGCCGTCCCTGCCGCGCAAACAGTGGGACGTCCAGCTCCTGCTCCAACGCGTGGATGGCCTGCGTCAGCGAGGGCTGCGCAATATGCAGTACCTCAGCCGCCTGCGTGATGTGCTCCAGTTTGGCCGTCTCGTAAAAGTATTTCAGCTTTTGTATCTCCATGATCCGCCTCCGAAAGATAGGCTGCACCTATTGATTCAATCAATATTATATATTTTACTTTTCCTTTTGTCAAGCGTATAATAAGACCAAACCACGACAAAGGAGAATCATCATGCAAATTTTCGAGCTGATCATGCTGATCTGTTTCGGCCTGTCCTGGCCGATCTCGGTCTACAAGAGCATCACGTCAAAATCCACGCAGGGGAAGAGTGTCATTTTTATGATTGCGATCATCCTCGGTTACATCTCGGGGATCGTCGGGAAGCTGGTCGGCGAGCAGGTTTCTTATGTGCTCATCGCCTACTGCTTCAACCTGATCGTCGTTTCAATCGATCTGGCGCTCTGCATTCTCAACCGGCGGCGCGAGCGGAGCGCCGCACAACGGAGGTGTGCGTGATGAAAGCAAGCGTACAAGCCATGGCCGCGGCCATGAAGGGAATCAACGACCTTGCACTGAAGGGCGAAATCGTCGTTTTCGGCTCAACCTACATGGCGGGCTTCCCGCTCTATGAGCTGGTCAACCGCTGCCGACTGGAGAGCGCAGTCTATAACCGCAGCATCGCCGGGCTGACGCTCGACGATGCTGTCGAGATCGTGCAGACCTGCGTAATCGAACTGCGGCCGAGCAAGCTTTTTCTTGCGCTGGGCGAGGAGGACGAAGCAGACCCCGACGCAATCAAAAAATATGCGGCACTGGTTGCGCATATCCGCGCCAAGCTGCCCGCCTGCCGGCTGTATCTGATTTGCCTGCCCGGCGAGAGCAGTTACGCCGCGCGGTTCAATCAGCACATCCAAACCCTCTGCGACGGCTGCAAGGTCAGCAGCATCGAGTTTGTCTCTCCGCCCCTGCCCGAGTCCGCCCTGGCGAAGGTGCGTTTCAAGCAGCTTAGCAGTTTTTTTCGCAGCAAGCCACTGAAAATGCCCGACGCATTTGCGTTGGCAGAGCTTTGAGGGAGACACCGCAAAGCGTTTCGTGCCCCCCTCAATCTCCCTTCTGCGTCTTTTCCTTATCTTTCTCCTTCTCCTTATCCTTCTTCTCCCGCTCGGGGATCGGATACCGCGCAGCGAGCATATCCTGCGCGACGTTGCGGAAGTAGGCCGACATGGCCGCGACGCCAAGCAAGCCGACGAAAAAGTCCCCCTCGTCCGCCATATCCAGCCCCTCGGCGGCGAACAGCTCCCGCACTATCCCGGGCGCGGCGGCGCGCTCGTGGGCCTTCATCTCAAGGAAGCGGTCGTAGCAGGCAATCAGATCACTGCCGTCGAAGCCGTCGGTCGCATAAACCCCGTCCAGCGCCTGCTTGATCTCGCCGATCGACAGCGTCTGCTTGAGCGCATAAACCAGCAGCATCTGCACAATGTGCTCGCGTGAGTACTTCTTGCCCTTAACCGGCTTGATCAGCCCGTCCTTGCTGTAATTGTTGATCATCGTCTTGGTCAGCAGCTTGTCGCCGCGCTGGTTCTGCGCCAGGCGGTCGGCGGCCAGGGTCAGGATCTGGTCAAGGTAGAGGTCAATGTTGGGAATCTCCCCGCTGGCCAGATCGGCATCGGCCACGGCGGCAGAGACCAGCGCATCCAGGTCAAAAACAGATTCGTGTTCCATAGCGGCTCCTTCGCAGTTTTGATTACTACTTGATATTATACACGAAAACTGCAGAAAAAGCAATCAGTGCGCAAAAATTTCTTCAAACAGCTCAAGCAGCTTGAATTTGATGCGGTAGCGGGGCGTACCGTCCTGCCCCGATGCGGTGATCAGCCGGTACTGCTCGGGGGTAAGTCCGGCTTCGAGGCAGACCGTTTCGGTGTCGCCGGCCGCGCTCAGGCAGAGGGGCGGGAAGAGCACGCACCACCAGTTCTCCCCCTCGCCCGCTCCCAGCACTACCCGCAGCGAGAGATACTCGCCGGCAGGAAGCGCCGCCGCGGCGTAGGTGCGAGTGGGGTAACGCTCCCAGCCCAGGTGCACCTCGGCAGGACAGCCGGCCGTCTCGGCCGCCGTCCGGGCAAGCAGGGGACGCACCGCATCCAGGCGGGCGGCCGCCTCGTCGCGGGATTCGCAGCCGGCAAGGATCGGCTCGGTCACCGCCAGCAGCGCATCGCGGACGGCCAGCTTGATTGTCTGATCCTCCGCACTGTCGCTGGCGGCGATCACATGCAGGCGAAGGACTTCGTCATAAACCTCGCTCTCGGCCGAGGAGGGAAAAACAGCGAACAACACCGCGGCAGCCAGCACGGTCGCGGCGAGAGAATAAAGATAGCGCATGGCAGTTCTCCTTTTGCTTGATGCTCAAGGATTGCCCCGAATGGCTGCGTTTTATGCACGCCTGCAAAATTTTGTGAAAAAATTGACTTTCCCGGGAAGCTGTGCTATAATATAGCCAAAATCACCCGAAAAGGAGTGCTTACCCATGAACAATTCCTGGCTGAATCTTGAAGGCAAAGTCGCCATTGTCACCGGTGCCGCCAGCGGTATCGGCTACGCCGTTGTCGAAGAACTGCTGGCCGACGGCATGAAGGTCGTCGCCTGCGACCTGCGCGACGAAGCGCCCACTTTCGCCGGCGCCACCGCAGATAACTACCTCTACATCAAGACCGACGTTACCTCCCACGCCGACGTCGCCGCCATGGTCAAGCAGACCGTCGATACCTTCGGCACGCTCGATGTCCTGGTCAACAACGCCGGCATCAACATCCCCCGTCTGCTGGTCGACGAAGCCGGCCAGTTCGAGCTCGACGAGGCAGTTTGGGATAAGGTCATGAACGTCAACCTCAAGGGCCTCTTCTTCTGCTCGCAGGAAGCCGTCCGCGTCATGAAAGCCAAGGGCTCCGGCGTGGTCATCAATATGTCCTCCGAGTGCGGCCTGGAAGGCTCCGAGGGACAGAGCGTCTATGCCGCCACCAAGGCCGGCGTCAACGCCCTCACCCGCTCCTGGGCCAAGGAGCTCGGCCGCCACGGCATCCGCGTCGTCGGCATCGCCCCCGGCATCCTCGAGGCAACCGGCCTGCGCACCCTCTCCTACGAGACCGCCCTCGCCTACACCCGCGGCATCACCGTCGAGCAGCTCCGCGCCGGCTACGCCAAAACCGGCACCACGCCCATGGGCCGCTCGGGCAAGCTGAGCGAGGTCGCCACCGCCGTCGCCTTCATGGCCAGCGACAAAGCCGGCTATGTCGACGGCGTCACCCTCAACGTTGCCGGCGGCAAGACGAGAGGTTAAATTGAATCAAACGCAAATCGGGGAGGGCCTTTTTGAAAAAAGGCCCTCCCCGAACCCCTCCCCAAAAACTTTCCGACACGCCAAAATCAAGGGCGTGATGGAAAGTTTTTTGAAAGGGGTGCGGGGGAAACTTTTTTTCAAAAAAGTTTCCCCCGCATATTTTTAATAGAATATTACCCCCCACAAATCGCCATGGCGGAAACTGTTCCGTCGGCGGCGGCGGTGGTGAGCTGGCGGACGGCCTTGGTGCGGCAGTCGCCGGCGGCCCAGACGCCGGGGAGCGATGTGCGGCAGTCCTCGGCGGCGACGATATAGCCGCGCTCGTCGAGGGCGATGACGTCGGCGAAGGCTTCGTTCTGCGCCTGCTGGCCGACGGCGACGAAGAGGCCGTCCAGCGGCAGGTCGGCGCCGGTCGAGAGCTTGACGCCGGTGAGGTGGTCGTCGCCCTCAAGGGCTGTAACCTGGCAGCTGAGCAGGAACTCGACGTTCTCGCGGGTGCGCAGGCGGTCGGCCAGCGCCGCCTCGCCGCGGAACTCGTCGCGGCGGTGGATCAGGTAGACCTTCGCGCAGAGGTCGGCCAGCGCCCAAGCGCTGACCAACGCGGCACTGCCACCGCCGACCACGGCGACCGTTTTCCCGCGGAAGAAAGCGCCATCGCAGGTCGCGCAGTAGGACACGCCGCGGCCGACCAGCTCCTCCTCGCGCTCAACGCCCAGCGGACGGTGCTTGGCACCGGTCGCAAGGATGACCGCAGGCGCGGCAAATTCGCCTTCGTCGGTCGAAAGGATGCGCAATTCTCCCTCAGCGCGCAGACCGTGCACGCCGGCCGGGATCAGCTCTGCGCCAAAGCCCATGGCCTGATCGAGCAGATTGTTCGAGAACTCCATGCCCGAGATCGATGCGATACCGGGGTAGTTCTCGACCAGCGGCGAGGTCGCAATCTGCCCGCCAATGCCGTTCCCTTCAAATACCGCAACGCGCTTTCCCGCGCGCGCAGCGTAAACGGCGGCAGTCAATCCGGCACAGCCCGCGCCGACAATCAGAATATCGTAGTTTTGCATATTATCTCCTTTATGATTGGGGCTCTGCCCCAAACCCCGCCAGGGGAGCCTTTTGAAAAAGGCTCCCCCGGTCCCCCGCGAAAACTTCCATCAAGGAATTTGTTTGAAAGTTTTTGGGGAGTCCAGAACCCCTTTTTTCAAAAAGGGGTTCTGGCAGGGTTTGGGACAGAGTCCCAAGGTCTTTACGCCTTCACCGAAGCGGCGATGAACTGCTTGATGGCGGGGACACCGGCGTAGATAGCGGCGTCATTGCCTGAACGGACAGCGAGGGTAGGTGCGGTGCGGATGTCGAGCGAGCGGCAGAGGTCGGGCTCGTCGTTTGCGTTGATCACGGTATATGCGATGCCGGCGCGGTCAAGGGCGGCCTTGGCCAGCGGGCAGTTGGGGCAGGTGGGGGTGGTGAAGAGCAGCAGCTCGGCGTCGGCCGATGCGGCCACGGGAGCTTCGGGTTCTGCGACGGGCTCAGCGGCGGTGCGCTTCAGCTTGGAGTTGGCGATATCGTAGGTCAGGCGATGCTTGAACTCCTGTGACTTGCCTGCGTTCCAGTTCTGGACGGGGCGGTAGTAGCCGGTGATGCGGGAGTAGACCTCGGTCTTGGCGCCGCAGTCGGGGCAGGTGTAGTGCTCGCCCGCGATGTAGCCATGCTTCTGGCAGACCGAGTAGGTCGGCGACATGGTGTAGTAGGGCAGCTTGTAGTTCTCGGCGATCTTGCGGACGAGGTTGGCGGTGGAGCGCCAGTCGGGCAGCTTCTCGCCCAGGAAGGCGTGGAATACGGTGCCCGAGGTGTAGAGGGTCTGCAGCTCATCCTGGACGTCGAGGGCATCGAAGATGTCGGCGGTGTAGCCCACGGGCAGGTGGCTGGAGTTGGTGTAGTAGGGCGTCTCGCCCTCGCCGCCGGCGGTGAGGATGTCGGGATAGCGCTCGACGTCGTGCTTGGCCAGGCGATAGCTGGTCGACTCGGCAGGGGTGGCCTCAAGGTTGTAGAGGTCGCCGTACTGCTCCTGGTAGATAACCAGACGCTCACGCATGTGGTTGAGCACGTCACGGGTGAACTTCTGTGCGCGCTCGTCGGTGAGGTCACAGGCCAGCCACTTGGCGTTGCGGCAGGCCTCGTTCATGCCGACAAGACCCAGGGTAGAGAAATGATTGTCGAAGCCACCCAGATAGCGCTTGGTGTAGGGATAGAGGCCCTCCTCCAGCAGCTTGGCCAGAACCGTGCGTTTGGTCTTGAGCGAGCGAGCCGAAATATCCATGACGTGATCAAGGCGACGATAGAAGTCTGCCTCATTCTCGGCCAAATATGCAAGGCGGGGCATATTGATGGTGACAACGCCGACCGAGCCGGTGCTCTCACCCGAACCGAAGAAGCCGCCCGACTTCTTGCGCAGCTCGCGCAGGTCGAGACGCAGACGGCAGCACATGCTGCGGACGTCGCTGGGCTCCATGTCGGAGTTGATGTAGTTGGAGAAATAGGGGGTGCCGTACTTCGCGGTCATCTCAAAGAGCAGTTTATTGTTCTCGGTCTCCGACCAGTCGAAGTCGCGGGTGATGGAGTAGGTGGGGATGGGGTACTGGAAGCCGCGGCCATTGGCGTCGCCCTCGATCATGATCTCAAGGAAGGCGCGGTTGACCATATCCATCTCGCGCTTGCAGTCGCCGTAGGTAAAGTCCATTTCACGGCCGCCGACAATGGCAGGCTTCTCGGCGAGGTCGGCCGGGACCGTCCAGTCGAGGGTGATGTTCGAGAAGGGTGCCTGCGTACCCCAGCGGGAGGGGGTATTGACACCGTAGATGAAGGACTCGATGCACTTCTTGACCTGCTCAAAGTCGAGGTTGTCCACCTTGACGAAGGGTGCGAGGTAGGTGTCGAAGGACGAGAAGGCCTGTGCGCCTGCCCACTCGTTCTGCATGATGCCGAGGAAGTTGACCATCTGGTTGCAGAGGGTCGCCAGGTGCTTGGCGGGGGCGGAGGTGATCTTGCCGGGGATGCCGCCGAGGCCTTCCTCGATCAGCTGACGGAGCGACCAGCCTGCGCAGTAGCCGGTGAGCATCGACAGGTCGTGCAGGTGGATGTCGGCGTTGCGGTGCGCCTGGGCGATCTCCTCGTCGTAGATCTCGGAGAGCCAGTAGTTTGCGGTGATGGCGCCCGAGTTGGAGAGGATCAAACCGCCGACCGAGTAGGTGACAGTCGAGTTCTCCTTGACGCGCCAGTCGTTGGCCTTCATGTAGCCGTCGACCAGATCCTTGTAGTTGAGCATGGTCGACTTCATGTTGCGGATCTTTTCGCGCTGCTTGCGGTAGAGGATGTAGCACTTGGCCACATCGGCGTAGCCCGACTGGATCAGCACCGACTCGACGCTGTCCTGGATATCCTCGACGGTGACCTTACCGTCCTTGATCTTGTCGGTGTAATCGGCCGTCACCTTGAGGGCGAGCAGGTCAACGATATCGGGGTTATAGGGCTTCTGCTGGGCTTCGAATGCTTTGGTAATGGCTGCGCTGATCTTCGCAAGGTTAAAATCAGCAACTTTTCCGTCACGTTTGACTACCTGGTACATCGTAGTTCTCCTTATCTGATTGAATTTGTACAAAAAACGTGCATATTCTTGCGCCTATCCACCGCAACATGCGGCAACAGGCGCGGGATATTTTGCTGCGGTAGGTATAGCATACCACATTTTGTGGCGCTTGTCAAGAGAAAAAACACAATATATTGAAAAAATTTTATTTTTCCTCACAATATTTAGTTTGCTAAAGTCTCAGGCACACAAGAGGGGAAAATCAACGCAGACCGATGCTCTGCACAAAGGGCGCGGCTTCATCCCGCCATTTTTCCATCTGTTCGCGGGTGGGGGCGTGCAGCCCGCCGGTCAGCAGATCGCCCTCGTCGCGGAAGGTCTGCAGGAAATAGCGCTCGGCGCCCCGAATGCGGCGGCCGATGGCAGCGAAATCGCCGTCGTGATGGAGCTCGGCGACGACCGTGGTGCGGAACTCGTAAGGCACCGCGCCCGAGAGCAGGAAATCAATCGACTGCTCGACCTTGGCGGGATCAAAGCCCGCAATGCCGACCGCCTCGCCGTAGTGCGCCGGCGCGTGCTTGATGTCCATCGCCACATAATCGATCAGCCCCTCGCGGACGAGTGCCCGCAGCTGCTCGGGGAAGGAGCCGTTGGTGTCCAGCT
The DNA here is from genome assembly GCA_017507145.1 of Clostridia bacterium. Taxonomy (GTDB): domain Bacteria; phylum Bacillota; class Clostridia; order Oscillospirales; family CAG-272; genus SIG693. The sequence goes on from JAFWBJ010000129.1 coordinate 10,414, forward strand.
TCACCGCGAAGCCGGCCTCGCGGATGCGGCGGATGAAATCGGCAATATCGGCGTGCAGAAGGGGCTCACCGCCCGAGACGCAGACGCCGTCCAGAATTCCACGCCGCTTGGCGAGGAAGGAAAAGAAGGTCTCTTCGCGCAGGCTGTCGTGCCCGTCGGGGAGGAGCACCAGCTGAGCGTTATGGCAGAACGGGCAGCGGAAATTACAACCGCCGGTAAAGACCGTGCAGGCCACCTTCCCGGGGAAATCCAAGAGGGTCAGTTTCATCAGACCGCAGAGCTTCATCACGCTCGCCTCCTTTCGTGTCCAGGATAGTATACCACATCTGCGGCAAAAAAGCCAGACGCAAACTTGCACAAAAAAACAGCTGTATTTTTGTACAGCTGTTTGGGTGGGTGAAATCAGTTGCCGAAGACGCGGGCGAGGTCACCGTTTGCAGCGGCGCGGTAGGTGTTGAAAACCGACACAAAGGATGCGCCTCCGGCGGCAGCATTGCGCTGTGCGGTTCGGGTCGCGGCAACGGCGTTGGAGAGCACCGCGCCGTAGAGGGTTACGAAATCATAGCAGACATTGTCCGCGATGCGCTCGATCATGCCGGCCGACTGCCAGTCGCGCAGACTGTTGCGCAGGCGCTGGGTGATGAAGGCCTCGGTGATGACATCGGTCGAAGCGGCGTTGAGCGCGGTCAGGGTCAGGCCGGTCAGCTCAAACTTATTGTTGTTTGCCGTCACGCAGAGGGTGGGGGCGGCGGCACCGGCCGGCGTGTAAGTCTCGCCGTCAATGCTCGGCAGAGGCAGGATTCCCCATGCCGTAGAGGCATCGTAGATCCAATCGATATACGCCAGGTCGCCGGTGCAGAGCAGGATCCCGTCGACCGTGAAGGCCTGGAGGGCCGCGATGGGGTTTTCGGCTCGGGCGGGGAAGGCAGCTTCGCGCAGGCGGCGCAGCAGGCCGTCCAGCAGTTCAATCGAAGCCGTGTCCTGGGTCATCGTCGGCGCCTGACCGAGGGGATTGGCGACCATCGTCACCCCCGACGAGGCCACGCAGAGGTCGGCGTAGCGCGCAGGGTCGGTGGGCACCAGAGCGTGTCCGGCCTTGCCGTCGAGCGTTGCAGCGGCGGCCGCAGCGGCGAAATAGCGCTCCCAGGTCCACGCGCCCGCATCCACGTCGGCGTAGAAATCGAAGCCGAGCGATTCGGCCATGGCGCGGTTGAAGTAGACGGCCGGCAGGCTGCTATGGTTCTTGACCGCCTCGCCGAGGTCAGCGTAAACCGCATCGTTGACCAGCGCCGTCTCTCCTGCGGGCGAATTGCTCCAGAAGGGGAGGTTGCGCAGGTTGCGCAGAAGCCCGGCTGTGGCGAAGCGCCCCACCTGCTCGGCCGGGAGCAGAAGCAGGTCGGCGTAGTACAGGCCGGCATTGCTTGCGGCCAGCGTCTCTTGATAAATGGTATCGACCGGCGCCGACGAGGGAATGAACTTCACGCCATAGCGCTCGGTCACCGCGGCGTTGCGCAAAAGGCGTGCCTTGTCCTCCTCCAGCTCACCGGCGGCGGGGAAAAGCACAGATCCTGCGGTTTCATCCGCCATGGCGATCAGCAGGGTGGCGCCGCCGAAGTCCATCTCGGGCAGGGCGTCGAGGGCAGCGTCGGCTGCGGCCTGTGCATCGGGCCGCTCGGGCGGGGTATAGAGAGGCGCGGTCGTGCCGGTGGCCACCGGCGTGGTGCTTTGCGCGGGGCCGTTCGGGTCATCGACGACCAGTGTGCAGGCGCACAGACTCAGCGCAAGGCAAAAGAGGAGCGCGCGTTTGGGGAAATTTCCTTGCATAATCTTCTCCGAAAAGCGATTATTGGGCCCTGCCCAGCATCACGGTAACGATGAAGCCGTCCATATTATTGCCCGACACGCTGTACGGCAGGCCATTGGGCACCATCACCGTGGTGATATCTCCCTCGGCCGCGACCGGCGCATACCAGATCTCATAGTCGACGCCCCCCGCCGTGACCAGCAGGTGCGTGCCGTCGAACTGATATCCGCGCAGGGTGTTGAGGTACTCCTCCAGGCAGAGGTTATTCTCGGTCATATACTTGGCGTGCGGGATGCCGACATAGCGGAAATGCCAATCCTCGTAGCCGATGCCGGTCACCTGGACCTTATTGGCCGGGTAGCGCAGGACGAAGCCCTGCTCAACCAGATAGGTGGGGAATCCGCTGTACGTCTCAAGGGCATTGAGCTGATACGTCTTGCCGTCCACGTAGACCGCGAGGTCAAAGGCCAGGCCGGTGTGATGCTCGCTGACGCCGGGCAGGGCGACGTACTTGGCCGCCTCGGCCTCGCCCACGGCATCGACTCGCTTCATGTACAGCTTTTCCTGTGCGTCAAAGCTGCGGTAAGTGCCGTTATTCGAGACCAGCAGACCGGTCTCGCCGGTTGCGGCCATGAAGGCATCGGCGGCGCGGTTGAGGGCGTCCAGCGCGTTTTGGGCCAGCTTCTCCTGGGCCGAGCCGAGCTGATAGCCGCGGCTGCGGTTGCCGTAGAGGTTGACCAGGTGCTTCTCATTGGCCGGGAAGGTGTAGGGGAAGGACGAGTTGACCAGCACCAGCGGTCCCCGCAGCATCTCGGCGCGCGAGAGGTTGAGGGTGGTGAAGGTCACCGGTGCGGGCGCCGTCTCGGGGGGCGCGGTCGTCTCGGGCGCGGCTGTCGTTTCGGGAGCAGCCGTCGTCTCGGGCGCGGCGGTGGTTTCGATGACGGCAGGCGTGGTGTCACCGTCCACCGGCGGGTCACGGCGGTCATCGCGTCCGCGGATCAGCAGGCCGACATAAACCGCTGCCAGCGCGATCAGAATGGCGGCCAGCAAAAAGATGACAATACCCGCTCTGCGGCGGCGGCGACGGCGCAGGCGCTCGTTGATCCTCCGGCTCTGGGCGGTATTTTGATGGTAGTTCTGATTCATGTCAAAGCCTCCTTATGCAGAATGGGATAACGGAAGAGGGTCGTTTGGGCGTGGGGGGAGCCTTACAAAAGACTCCCCCCACATGCGGTGTTCAATTATTTTGCGTCGCGCATGGAAAGGTTCATGCGATTCTTCTCGTCTGTGCCGAGGTACTTGACGCGGACGGTGTCACCGACTGCGACAACATCCTCGACCTTCTCGGTACGCTTGTTGTCGAGTTTGGAGATGTGGACCATGCCCTCCTTGCCGGGGGCGAACTCAACAAATGCGCCGATCGGGATGATGCGGGTGACCTTACCCTCGTAGATGGCGCCGACTTCGGGCTCGAAGACGATGCCGTCGATGATGGTCTTGGCGGCGTACGCCGAGTCGCGGTTGACAGCGGCGATGTAGATGGTGCCGTCGTCCTCAATGTCGATTTTGGCGCCGGTGTCGGCGACGATCTTCTGGATGACCTTACCGCCCGAGCCGATGACCTCGCGGATCTTGTCAGGGTTGATGTGCATGGTGAGCATCTTGGGCGCGTACGCAGAGACATCGTCGCGCGGCTTCTCGATGGCCTTGAGGATGATGTCATCGATGATATAGTCGCGGCCCTTGTGGGTAACCTCCAGGGCTTCCTTGATGATTTCGGGGGTCAGACCGTCGATCTTGAGGTCCATCTGGATGGAGGTGATACCCTTGTGAGTACCGGCAACCTTGAAGTCCATATCGCCGTAGAAGTCCTCGAGACCCTGGATGTCGATCATGGTCATCCAGCGCTCGCCCTGGGTGATCAGACCGCAGGAGATACCGGCAACGGGAGCCTTGATCGGCACACCGGCATCCATGAGGGCGAGGGTCGAGCCGCAGACAGAAGCCTGCGAGGTCGAGCCGTTGGAGGAGACAACCTCGGAGACGAGGCGCATCGCATAGGGAAACTCCTCAACCGAGGGGAGAACCGGAACGAGCGAACGCTCAGCCAGCGCGCCGTGACCGATCTCGCGGCGGCCGGGGGAACGGGAGGACTTAGCCTCACCGGTCGAGAAGCCGGGCATATTGTAGTGGTGCATATAGCGCTTCTCGGTCTCGTTGTCGATGCCGTCGAGCATCTGTGCCTCACCCAGGGTGCCGAGGGTAGCGATGGTGATAACCTGGGTCTGGCCGCGGGTGAACATACCCGATCCGTGGACGCGCGGGAGCAGACCGACCTCAGCGTTGAGGGGGCGGATCTGGTCGAGGCGGCGGCCGTCAACGCGCTTGCCGTCCTCAAGCAGCCAGCGGCGGACGATGACCTTCTGCATCTTGTAGAGCAGCTCCTCCATCTGGCCGGGCAGCTCGGGATACTCTTCGCTGAAGGTCTCGACGATGTTGTCGTAAATGGGCTTGATGCGCTCGTCGCGGACCGACTTGTCGTCGGTGTCGAGGGCGAACATCAGATCCTTCTCGCAGTGTGCGAAGATCTTGTCGAACATATCGTGGTCAAGCTCGCAGGAAGGATAAGCGAACTTGGGCTTGCCGATGGCGGCGATGATTTCATTGATGAAGACGAGCAGCTTCTTGATCTCGTCGTGTGCCATCATGATGGCCTCGAACATCTTGTCGTCCTCGACCTCGTTCGCACCGGCCTCGATCATGACGACCTTCTCCATCGAAGCGGCGACGGTCAGATCGAGATCGGACTTAGCGCGCTGTGCCTCGGTGGGGTTGACCACCAGCTCGCCGTCAACCAGACCCATGAAGACGCCGCCGATCGGGCCGTTCCACGGAATGTCGGAGATGGAGAGGGCGATGGACGCACCGATCATGGCTGCGATCTCGGGGGAGCAGTCATGGTCGACCGACATGACGGTCAGCGAAAGGTTGACGTCATTGCGGAGATCCTTGGGGAAGAGGGGACGGATGGGGCGGTCGATGACGCGGGAAGCAAGGATAGCCTTCTCAGACGGACGGCCCTCGCGCTTGAGGTAGCCGCCGGGGATCTTGCCGGCAGCGTAGAGACGCTCCTCAAAGTCAACCGAGAGGGGCAGGAAGTCGATGCCGTCGCGGGGACGGGCGGAAGCGGTGGCGCAGCAGAGCACTGCGGTTTCACCGTAGCGAACAAGGCAGGAGCCGTTGGCGAGGCCTGCCATCTTGCCGGTCTCGATCTTGAGCGGGCGGCCGGCGAGGGTGTACTCGAATACGCGGTAGTTCTCGAACATAAGTTTGTCCTCCATATGATTTTATATTTCCGCGCACCGGCATTCGTGAGTTTAGCGATTAACAAAACATTTGGGGCGCTGCCCCAAACCCCGCCTAAGGGACTTTTTGTAAAAAGTCCCTTAGGAATCCCCAAAAACTTTGGGGTAAATGTCTGGGTTTTGGTTGGTGCAGAGGCAAATGCTTTGTTAATTGCTAATCCCGGAAATACCCGGTGCGACTTGGATAAATTCGCGAAAAAAGCAACAAGGAGTGACGCGCGGAGAAAAAATCCCCGTCGCGTCGCTCCCGTGCACGATCTTACTTTCTGAGGTTGAGCTTCTCGATGATGGCGCGGTAGCGCTCGATATCGGTCTTTTGCAGGTAGCCGAGCAGATTGCGGCGATGGCCGACCATCTTCAGCATACCACGGCGGCTGTGGTGGTCCTTGTGGTTTGCCTTGAGGTGCTCGGTCAGCGCGTTGATGCGGTAGGTCAGAATCGCGATCTGAACCTCGGGCGAACCGGTGTCACCCTCATGGGTCTTGTAGGCATCGATGATTGCCTGCTTTTCGTTCTTAAGCATGTGTGTTTCCCTCACAATTCATAAATTTGTCGCGCAAACTCAGCGGGCGGGATGAGGGCAGCCGGGCGAATCGCCGCAGCCATACCCCGCAGGCCGGGTCAACGTCATACAGCATATAGTATAGCACAAGTCCTCGCGTTTGTAAAGAGGGATTTGTAAAAATTTTGGATTATTTTTTGCGGCAGGCCATCCAATGCCCTTTCGCCCCTTGACAATGCCGAAAAATCTTACTATAATATAAGCATATCTGCCCCGCCAGGGGCAAACACAAAGGAGACACGATCATGTGGGAACAGAACACCGAAAAGCTGGGCGTGACCGGCCATCGCGGATGCAAGGCGTACATGCCCGAGAACACGCTCATTTCTTTTTCCGAATCCTTCCGGCTCGGCATTGATGTGCTGGAATTTGATGTGCAGATGACCCGCGACGGCGTGCTGGTGATCATGCACGACGCGATGGTCGACCGCACTACCGACGGCACCGGGGCGGTTGCGTTCAAGACGCTTGCTGAGATCAAGGCGCTTGATGCCGGCGTGAAGTTCGGTTATCCCGGGGTCCGTGTGCCGACCATGGACGAGACCCTGCAGCTGATTGTCGACGAAGCATCCCCCAACCTGCATCTTAACGTAGAGATCAAGGACCAGACCCCCATTGTAGTTGACAAGACGATGGAAGCGCTTCGTCGCTATGGCCTGGTTGAGCGCTCGGTCATTGCCAGCTTTGATGCGCAGACGCTGCTTTATGTGCAGGACTTCTACCCCGAGATCAAGACCCAGGGTCAGCCGCCCGTTTACATGACCCGCTATGACGAACGCGTGCTCGACCGCATGTACGGCATGGGCGTGCCGGTCAACGGCAAGCTTCTGCCCACCGATGAGGACATCTTCGCGCTGGTCAAGTTCGCCAACGACCGCGGGATCGAGGCCTGGGGCTACCACGCCGACAGCCGCGAGGCCGCCATCCGCTGCATGCAGTTTGGCTTCACCAACATCACGGCCAACGATCCGCACGATCTGATCGCCTACCTCGACGAAATCGGCCGCCGCGTCGGCCACTGATCGTCGAAAAAAGCGGCTGATTTGGCTTGACAAACGCCCCGCCTTATGTTATAATTGTAAGGTATTGGGGTATCGCCAAGTCGGTTAAGGCACAAGACTTTGACTCTTGCATTCCGCTGGTTCGAGTCCAGCTACCCCAGCCAACAAAAAGAGAACTTTTGTTTACCAAAAGTTCTCTTTTTGTTTATCCAAGCCGCAGGCTTGGCATATCATCGCCGCACGAAGTGCGGTGTATATCATCAGCCCCTTTTGGGCTGTATCTCATCACGCGCCAGCGTGCATCTACCTGCGGCTTGATGATATACAACACTTCGTGTTGATGATATGCAATTCCTTCGGAACTGATGATATACAAGGCTCCGCCTTGATTTTTTTGCAAAAGAGTGGTATAATCTAACTGATAAATAAGAATTTGACGAGGTACTGTCTGTCCATGTGCAAATACTTGATTAAAGAAATGGAAAGTGAAGAAGAAATTAACGGCAAAGCATACGTACATTACAAATCTTGGCATGAAACATACACGGGGTTAGTTGATACGGAATACATGAGCGGCATCACACTTGAAAAATGCATAAAGATAGCACAGAAATGGCGTGAAAATATACTGGTCGCAAAAGATGGAGATAAAGTTATCGGATTTGTTGGGTATGGTGCATGCCGCGATGCAACTCTATCTGATCATGGCGAAGTATATGCAATTTATGTACTTGAAGAATACCATGGGTTAAAAGTTGGATATGCTCTTATGAATGCTGCGTTAAAGAAACTTACCGATTACAAGAAGATTGCTGTTTGGGTACTCAAAGACAATAACAAAGCAATTCGTTTTTATGAGCGATACGGTTTTAGATTTGATGGGACTGATACAG
>JAFWBJ010000010.1 GCA_017507145.1 Clostridia bacterium
ACGAATCAATATCACCCAACCCTCTTATCCCAAAGGTTTTTGGTGAGGGGGTTCGGGGGAGCCCCTTTTTGCAAAAAGGGGCTCCCCCGAACCCCCTCACCAAAAACCTTTGGGATAAGAGGGTTGGGTGATATTGATTCGTCTATGGGTTAAGATGAAAAATGCGCGAAAGTTTTTGGGAGTCCAGAACCCTTTTTTCAAAAAGGGTTCTGGTGGGGTGTCGCTTTGGCGGCTTGCCGCCAAAGCTGCAAAGCTCCACTTCCTTCATCAGTCCCTCGATCGCATCCCGATCTGGCAGCATGGAGCCTTCAAGCGCCACCTTGGCAGATGCGGCGGCGGCTGCGAAGCGCAGGGCATCGGGGACGGTGCGGCCGCGCACGAAGCGCGCGTGGGTGAAGGCGGCGAGGTAAGTGTCGCCCGCGCCCGAGAAGCCGCGGAAGGGAACGGCGGGTGCGCTGACCTGCCAGCTGCCCTCGGCGCCCACATAGAGCGAGCCGTCGGCATCCAGCGTGCAGATGATGTCGGTTTTTGGCGATTTTTCCCGCACTTTTCCACAGGCGGCGATCAGCTCGCCGGGTGCGGACAAGTCTGCGGAAAACTCTCCGGGTGCGATGGCGGCCATCAGGCCTGCCAGCTCGCGGCGGTTGGGCTTGATCAGTGCCGGACCGGCCTCGAGCGCCAGCCGAAGTTGCTCGCCGTCGCAGTCGAGGATGACGCGCCGCGCAATGCCCGACGCAATGATTGACTTGTAAACAGTTTTTTCCACACCCTGTGGAATACTGCCCGAGATGGAGAGGATATCCACATTTCCACAGCCAGCGCGCAGGGCGTTTATCAACAGCGCAAGCTCGTCAGCCGTTACCGGACCGCCGCGCTCGTTGAGCTCGGTCGCGCAGCCGGCGGCGTCGATGACCTTCGTGTTCACCCGCACGCCGGCCGCCGTCGGCACCGTGTGCATCGTGATTCCCGGCAGCGCCGTGAAGGCGTCGCACGCCTCGCCCAGCGGACCGCCGGTGAAGGTGTAGAAGTCAATCTCCGCCCCGCCCAACCGTGCAAGCAGAATCGCCTGGTTCGCCGCCTTGCTGCCCTGCGAGAAAACCGTGCGGCTGGCACGGTTCATCGTGCCGGGTGCGAGCGGCGCGGATAGGTAGATTACCCGATCAACCCCGGGATTGAGGTTTAAGATAGCAATTTTCATGTTTTTTTTGGTTTTATCAAATTTTTTCGCCCTCCCGGGCGATAGGGGAGGAGAGGGCACCATCTCAGACGCCGAAGTTTCCCTCTCCTCCCCTCGAAATTCGCCGTTGGCGACTTTCTCACCCCGTCTCTCCCTCCTTGGCTGACGTGCTACCCCCTTCGGGGGTAGCGGCCTCTCCCATCGGCCGATGGCCGACAGGCGGGAGTACGGAGGTTGGTGGTTCGGCGCAGAACGCGCCGACGGCGGTCACTTCGCGCGCTGAGCAGTCGCCGGCTCGGCCGGCTGCCCGCTGATGCGCAGAATCGAGCCGCGCAGAGCCGTCACCCTAAGCCAGACAAGCAGGAAGTCTCGCCAGCAATTTTTTTGAAAGTTTTCGCGGGGCCTGGGGAGCCTTTTACAAAAGGCTCCCCAGCAGGGGTGTGGGGGCCGGCCCCCACGACCTTCCCACGACCTTACACATCCAAATTCTCTGCGAACTTTGCGTTGGCTTCGATGAATTCTCGTCTGGGTTCGACGCGGTCGCCCATGAGGACGTTGAACATCTGGTCGCAGGCGATGGCGTCCTCGAGGGTGACGCGGAGGATGATACGGGAGCGGGGGTCCATGGTGGTATCGCGGAGCTGGTCGGCGTTCATCTCACCGAGACCTTTGTAGCGGGAGGCCTCGGCGCCCTGGCCAAGCTCCTCAAGGTAGGCGTTGCGCTCCTCCTCGGTGAAGGCGTACTTCTCCTTCTTGCCCTTGAACACGCGGTAGAGGGGCGGCTGGGCGAGGAAGATGTGCCCGTCGTCGATGAGCTGGCGCATGTGGCGGAAGAAGAAGGTCAGCAGCAGAATGCGAATGTGCGAGCCATCGACGTCGGCATCCGCCATGATGATGATCTTGCCGTAGCGGAGCTTGTTGATATCGAAATCCTCGCCGATGCCGCAGCCCAGCGCCTGGATGATCGGAATCAGCGATGCGTTGCCGTACACCTTGTCAAGCCGGGATTTCTCGACGTTGAGCACCTTACCGCGCAGGGGCAGGATGGCCTGGTAGAGCGGGTCGCGGCCGTCCTTGGCGGTGCCGCCTGCCGAGTCTCCCTCGACCAGAAACAGCTCGGTCAGCTCAGCGTGGCGCTCCTGGCAGTCGGCCAGCTTGCCGGGCAGGGTTGTGCCCTCAAGCGGGTTTTTGCGGCGGGTGAGCTCGCGGGCCTTGCGGGCGGCCTCACGGGCGCGGGCAGCGGCCAGCGCCTTCTCAAGGATGATCTTGCCGGCAGCAGGAGTTTCCTCCAGGTACTCCGAGAGCTTGGTGTAAACCAGCTTATCGACAAACTGGCGCATGTCGGCGTTGCCCAGCTTGCCCTTGGTCTGGCCCTCAAACTGTGCCTCGGTCAGCTTGACCGACACCACCGCGCACAGGCCCTCGCGGACGTCCTCGCCCGAGAGGTTCTTGTCGGCGTCCTTGAGGATGCCGTTCTTGCGGGCGGACTCGTTGAGGGCGCGGGTCAGCGCGTTCTTGAAGCCGACCTCGTGGGTGCCGCCTTCGATGGTGTGGATGTTGTTGGCGAAGGTGAGCAGCGTCTCGTTGTAGGTATCGTTGTACTGCATGGCCACCTCGGCGACGTAGTCCTCGCGCTCGGCGCGCA
>JAFWBJ010000130.1 GCA_017507145.1 Clostridia bacterium
ATGCTGACCGATGAGCTGATCTACGCCGGCCGTGTGGTGGAATTGCACCGCTATGCGGTGGAGCTGCCCAACGGGCAGGAGGCCTGCCGTGAAATCGTTCGGCACAAGGGTGCGGTCTGTGTACTGCCCCTGACCGATGACGGTCAGGTGATCTGCGTCAGACAGTTCCGTTTCCCGTTCGGCCGTGTGCTGACCGAGCTGCCGGCCGGCAAGCTGGATTCGGCCGACGAAGACCCGCTGGAAGCGGCGCGGCGCGAGCTGCGCGAGGAAACCGGAGCGGCTGCCGGGAAGATGATTTCGCTGGGCGATCTCTACCCCTCGGTTGCCATTTTCGACGAGTGCATCCACATGTATCTGGCCACCGACCTCTCTTTCGGAGACACCGACCCGGACGACGATGAGTTTCTCGACATTGTACGCATCCCGCTCAACGTGCTGGCCGAGCAGATCCTGGCCGGCGAAATTCAAGATGCCAAAACCCAGACAGCTGTGCTTAAGCTTCTGGCTATGCAAAATAACGGAGGTTTACTGTAATGAAACTGAACATTCGCCGCACGATCTGCATCGGCGCGGCCTTCCTCTCGATCTCTGCCTTCTGGCAGCTGTACGACAACATCGTTCCGCTGATCCTCAAGAACACCTTTGGCTTGGGCGAGACGGTCAGCGGCGCCATCATGGCACTGGACAATGTGCTGGCGCTGATCCTGCTGCCCATCTTCGGCGCGCTCTCGGACAAGACCAACACCCGACTCGGCCGCCGCACCCCCTTCATTTTGGTGGGCACCATCCTCGCCGCCTCGATCATGATGCTCAGTCCCACCGCCGATGCGGCGCAAAATCTCCCCCTCTTCTTCATTGCGCTGGCCGCAGTGCTCCTGTCGATGGGGCTCTATCGCTCCCCCGCCGTCGCGCTGATGCCCGACCTGACCCCCAAGCCGCTGCGCAGTAAAGCCAACGCCATCATCAACCTGATGGGCGCTATCGGCGGTATTTACACGCTGGTCTGCATCAAGATTTTCATCGGCCCGGGTGAGCGCCCGTCTTACGTTGCCATTTTCTGCGCAGTCGCTGCCCTGATGGTGACGGCACTGGCCGTTCTTCTGCTCACCGTCCGAGAAAAGAAGCTGGCTGACGAAATCGTCGCACTCGAAGGTGAGGCCAATTCGGCCAATGACGAGGAGCTTCCCCAGGGGGCAGGCGCCGGCGTCAAGCTGCCTAAGCCCGTCTTCCGCAGCCTTTGCTTCCTGCTGCTTTCGGTCTTCTTCTGGTTCATGGCCTACAACGCCGTCACGACCGCCTTCTCGCGCTATGCCACCGAGGTTTGGGGGCTGGAGAGCGGTGGCTTCGCCGATTGCCTGATGGTCGCTACCGTCGCCGCCGTTATCACCTATATTCCGGTCGGCGCACTGGCTACCCGTTTCGGCCGCAAGCGCGTGATTCTCTGCGGGATTCTGCTGATGGCTGCCGCCTTCTGCACCGGCATCTTCTTCATCAACTACTCTCCCCTGCTCAATGTCGTCTTCGCCGTGGTCGGTATCGGCTGGGCGACCATCAATGTCAACTCCTACCCGATGGTGGTGGAGATGAGCATGCACGGCGACATCGGCCGCTACACCGGTCTGTATTACACCTTCTCGATGGCTGCGCAGATCACCACGCCCATTCTCTCGGGCGTTCTGCTTGAGCATGTTTCCTACCGCACCCTCTTCCCCTATGCCGCAATCTTCATGGCACTGGCCTTCTGCACGATGCTGATGGTCAAGCACGGTGACAACCTGCATGCTGCGGCTAAATAATTCTCCTCACCGGATATTCAACGAAAAGGACTTTAGTTATGCTGATTCCCCTGCTCCTGACACTTCTTGTCGTCGTTCTGCTTCTCTTCCTGGCCATGATCCCCGATTTCAGCCGTCGTGAGGAGCTGGCCGTCATCCGCACCAATTATGCGCACCGCGGTCTGCACGGCGACGGCCGTCCCGAAAACTCCCGCGCTGCGTTTGCGGCGGCGATCGCTGCCGGTTACGGCATTGAGCTGGACATCCGTCTGAGCGCGGACGGTGTTCCGGTCGTCTTCCACGACGACACCCTTGACCGCGTCTGCGGCCGGCCGGGGCGCGTGTCTGCGCTGACCTTCGACGAATTGCGCCAGGTTTCGCTTGGTGCATGCGGCGAGACAGTTCCCTCCTTTGCCGAGGTGCTGGAGCTGGTCGCCGGCCAGGTGCCCCTCCTGATCGAGATCAAAGGCGAGGATTCCAACACCGCAATCTGCGCCGCTGCCGCCGAGCTGCTCGACAACTACAACGGTCTCTTTTCGGTGCAGTCCTTTAACCCGCTTTACCTGCGCTGGTTCAACCACAACCGCCCCGCCTACTTCCGCGGCCTGCTCTACTCCAATCTCTTCAAGGAGAAAAACAGCCAGAGCTTCCTCAATCGGTGCGTGCTCAGTGCTATGCTCCTGAATTTCCTTGCCTGCCCCGACTTTGTGGCCTACTGCCACACCCACCCGCATGAGCTTCCGCTTTGGATCTGCCGCGATCTCTTCCGCATCCCCTGCCTCTGCTGGACCGTGCGCAGCGAAGCCGAGGCGAGCCGCTGTGTGCCCGAGGTTTCGATCATTTTTGAAGGCTTCACCCCCGATCGCTGACCCATCATCCCGCATGAAGAGGAGTTTCCATGTACACCATCCGCCCTGTCCGGCCTGACGATGCGGCCGCACTCTGTGCCATCTACGCCCCCTACGTCACCGACACCACCGTTACATTTGAATATGATCCCCCATCAGCTGAAGAATTCGCCGCACGAATTGACGGCATCACCGCGCAATATCCCTACTTTGTCTGCTGCCTGGAAGACAAGCCGATCGGCTATGCCTATGCGCACGCCTTCCGCGAGCGAGCAGCCTACGATTGGGATGTCGAGATGTCGATCTACGTCGACCGAACCCACCAGCATGAGGGCATCGGCCGCCTGCTTTACGCCGCGCTGGAAGAAGCGCTTTGCCGCATGGGGGTGGTCAACTGCTATGCCTGCATCACCTCGCCCAACCCGCAGAGCGTTGCATTTCATACCGCACTGGGCTACACCCAGCTGGCCGTTTTCCCGCACTCGGGCTACAAGCACGGACACTGGATCGACGTCATCTGGATGGCCAAACAGATCAATCCCTGCGCAGTGCCCCCGGCGCCCCTGAAGACGCCGTCTGTATAACCGTAAAGAAAGAGCAGAGACCGCACGGTCTCTGCTCTTTCTTTACGGTTGCGGGTCACCCGCGTTCGCGTTCAAAATAGTATTTGTTTCGCTGGGCGTAAATGCTGTGCACAATGCCCAGTAGCATGTAAGAGGCAAGCATCGATGAACCGCCGTAACTCATAAACGGCAGGGTGATGCCGATGACCGGGAGCATGCCCAGGCACATACCGATGTTCTCAATGGTCTGCGCCAACAGCATGCCAATGATTCCGACACAGATGAAGGAACCCATGTCCTTGCGCGTTTTGCGCGCGATCTGCACAATACGCGTAATCATCACGACATACAGGGTAAGCAGGACGATGCAGCCCACAAAGCCGAACATCTCGCCGAAAATACCGAAGATGAAATCATTGTACGAGCCTTCTACCGAGATCTTCTTGTAGTTGCTCGCCTCGGCCATGCCGCGTCCCCAGATACCGCCAGAGGCAATGGCGGCCTTGCTTTTGATCGGCTGCCAGCCGGTATCCAGCGGATCAAGCTCGGGCTTGAAGGCATAAAGGATGCGCTTCTGCTGATAGAGTTCCAGATGCGGCCAAAGGTAGGGGAAGACCAGCACGGCCGCGCCGATGGCAGCAAGGAAATACCAAAAGCTCAGCCCGGCACCGAAAAGCATGACCGCGGTGATGGCCAAATAGACCAGCGCCACACCGAGGTCATTCTCAAGCAGAATCAGCCCAATGATCAGGCCGGCGTGCAGAAGAAGCCCGATGAGGTACTTCGGATGGTTGATCTTCGCCTTGACCAGGTCAAGGTGCTTGGCGAAGGTTAAGATAAACGAAATCTTGACAAACTCGGACGGCTGCAGATTGACGGGCAGGAAGGGGATAACAAAATAGCTCTTGTTTGTGCCCTCGCCCGTACCGAGCGGGGTCAGAACCAGCACCAGAAGCAAAACCGAGATGGCGAAAAATGCCCAGAAAAGCCGGTTCACCACCGTCTCATAGTCGAGATTGGCGATGACAAAGGTGCACATCAAGCCAAGCAACACAGCCGCCAACTGAACGAAGGCACGCTTCACACCGCCTGCGGTTGCATCGCGGCAGCCCCACAGGGTAAGCAGACTGAAAAAGGAAATGACGAGGGTGCAGATCAGCAGAGTCGGGTCAAGCCGTTTGAATTTTTCCTTGACGGAATAAGCGGTGATTCTCATGCGATCCTTTCTCGGGGGATGGCTTAGTAAGCCTTGCCCCAGTAAACCAGCTTCTTAGCGGGCTTGCCGCAGCAGACGCAAACGTCGCCGATCGGCTCCTCACCGAAGGGCATGCAGCGGGACGAAACGTCGGCCTGCTCCTTCAGCTTCAGCTCGCACTCGAGGTCGCCGCACCACATGGCCTTGATATAACCGGAGTGGTTGGCCGCGATCTCGCAGAGCTCCTCCATCGAGTGTGCCTCCCAGGTACGGTTGGCGCGGTTGGCGGCTGCCTTGGCATAGAGCGACTTGGTAATATCGGCAAGCAGAGCGGGAATGGTCTCGGCCAGCTTATCCAGCGGGCAGAAGATTTTCTCGCGGTTGTCGCGGCGGACGAGGACACACTGACCCTGCTCGATATCGCGCGGGCCAAGCTCGAGACGGAGCGGAACGCCCTTCATCTCATACTCAGCGAACTTCCATCCGGGGCTGTTGTCGCTGTCATCCATCTTGACGCGGGCATAGGCCGCGATCTCGTCGCGCACCTTGGCGGCAGCCTCGACAACGCCCTCCTTGTGCATCTGGACGGGAACGACGACGACCTGGATGGGGGCAACGGCCGGCGGCAGAACGAGGCCGTTGTCATCGCCGTGGGTCATGATGATCGCGCCGATCATACGGGTCGAAACACCCCAGGAGGTCTGGTGTGCGTACTTGATCTTGTTATCCTTATCGAGATACTTGATATCGAACGCCTTCGCAAAACCGTCACCGAAGTTATGCGACGTGCCGCCCTGGAGCGCCTTGCCGTCGTGCATCAGCGCCTCGACCGTGTAGGTCGCGTTGGCGCCGGCGAACTTCTCCTTGTCGGTCTTGCGGCCCTTCAGCACCGGGATGCCCAGATCGTCCTCGAAGAAGTCAGCATAGACGTTGAGCATCTGGAGCGTGCGTGCCTCGGCCTCCTCGGCGGTGGCGTGCATGGTATGGCCCTCCTGCCAGAGGAACTCGCGGGAACGCAGGAAGGGGCGGGTGGTCTTCTCCCAGCGAACGACCGAGCACCACTGGTTATAGTTCTTGGGCAGGTCGCGGTAGGAGCGGATGATGTTGGCGTAGTGCTCGCAGAAGAGGGTCTCGGAGGTGGGGCGGACGCACATACGCTCGGTGAGGCGCTCGCTGCCGCCGTGGGTAATCCAGGCCACCTCGGGCGCGAAGCCCTCGACGTGATCCTTCTCTTTATTGAGGAGGGACTCGGGGATGAACATCGGCATATAGACGTTCTCGACGCCGGTCGCCTTGAAGCGCTCGTCGAGGTTCTTTTGGATCAGCTCCCAGATGGCGTAGACGTAGGGGCGGATGATCATGCAGCCCTTGACGCTGGAATAGTCAATGAGGTCTGCCTTCTTGACAATATCGGTGTACCATTTCGCAAAATCCTCCTCCATCGAGGTGATCTGCTCTACCATTTTCTTATCGTTTGCCATGGTGAATGTTCCTTTCAAGATGTTCCGTGCCGGAGTGGCACAATTCCACCTTATATTATAAGACAAATCCCGACTTTTGTCAAGGTGCGGCACAAAAAAGCTGCCTCTGCAGGCTGAGATTTCGCAAAAAAACCAAAATGCTGCACGGCGACAGGCCGTGCAGCAGAGAAGATGATGTTATTTGAGCATTTCGACAATGGCACTACCATCAGCCCATGGCATCTCACAGCCGAGGATCTTGGCATAGGTGGGCGCCTCGTCGACGGTGGGACGGCGCTCGATCTCAACGCCGACCTTGATGTCGGGACCAAAGCCGATGAAGGTCGGCTGGGGGCCCTTGTCGGGCAGATAACCGTGGGTCGCATGACCAAAGCGGTAGTCCGAGAGATCAAACTGCTTGATCATCGGGCGGGTCCACTCATTGGCAAACGAAGTATATCCGTCGGTCTCGATAACGAAGGAGAAATCACCCGAGAGATGCTCGAGTTCGTTGATTTCCTCAGTCGTCCACACCTCGCTGATGCCGTAGATTCCTTCATCGCGCATATGCTTGAGGAGGTTGTAGGTCTTATCATAGATGGCCTTGTCGCTGGGATCCTTGAGGTAAACCTGCGCCGACATGCCGGCAGAATAGCAGAACGCCTTCCAATCGGTCAGGTCGCCATTCTCGTCAAATTCGATCAGGCCGTGATCGGCAAAGACTACATTCGGCTTAATGGCGCGCTTGATCTCGAGCTGACCGTGGTCGGAGATGACGAAGAAGTTGGTCTCCTCGTACACGCCGGCCTCCTTGGTGGCCTCGATCAGCTGACCGAGCCAGGCCTCATGCTCCTCCAGCCCCTGGGTCACCATGTCGGTGAAGAGACCGGTCTTGTGGCGGTAGGCATCGACGTTGCCGGTATGGATCATCAGCAGGTGGGGCTGATAGTTGCGGATCATATCGCATGCGCAGTCGATCAGGAACTGGTCGGTGGCCGGATGCGAACGGATCTTCAGTCCTTCCATGTAGGGTGCAACGCACTTGTCGTAAACATCGGGCGTGGTACCCGAGCGGAGATAGACATCGCGGACATCGTCCCCCTCAAACTGCGGCCAGTACTCGTCCACCAGGTAGTCAATGTCGGGGTGGTTGCCGGTGCAGGGCCAGAAGATGGATGCCGTCTTGAGGCCTGCCTTCTTAGCGGCGGTGAAAATATCGGGCGATTTCACCGCATCGTGGAACCAGGTCCAGGGGACGTTCTTCTTCATGCCGATATGCAGCTCATTGTTGTTGACCAGGCGGTGCTTATTGGGGTAAACGCCGGTGGCCATCGAGGTATGGCAGGGGTAAGTAACGGTGGGATAAATGGTACGGCAACGCTTGACCAGCGAGCCGTTCTCGAGCATAAATTTGAAATTGGGTCTGGTGCGCAGGTATTCCAGGTCTTCATAAACCAGCGCATCAGCCGAAACGACGATTACTCTGCTTTGTGCCATAATCTTTCTCTTTCCGGAAATGTAATGATGTTATTATTATAGATCGCTTCTCCCGCCTTGTCAAGGGATAATGGCGAATTTGCGCATTTTTTTGCCCATGCCGGAATGCGCGCTTGCATTCTGGCCGAAAATGGTGTATAATAGAATAATCTCAAACAGGAGGTACACCATGCACACGCTCGCTTCCCCGCTTACCGTACTGTCCGGCATCGGGCCTGCACGCGCTGCCGCTTTTGCTCGGCTAGGCCTGCAGAATCTGGGCGATCTTCTTCGCCACTATCCGCGCGGTTATGTGTACCTCGGCGCGATCACCCCGCTGGCCGAAGCGCCGGCCGACACCAAATGCGCGCTCTTGCTGACCGTAGCCACCGCACCGGTCGTACATACCGTTCGCCGTGGGATGGTTCTGCTGAAATTCCGCGCATACGATGACAGCGGGACGGCAGAAATCACCTATTTCAACCAAAGCTATCTCAAAACCGCCTTTGAACCGGGGCAAACCTATCGCTTCTGGGGCAAGGTTGAGCGAGTGGGCGCCAAAGGCAACCGCTTTGCCCTCTCCTCTCCCGCGCACGAGCGATGGGAAGAGGACAAGCCCCTGCCCGATCTGATTCCCGTCTACCGACTGACCGAGGGGATCAGCCAGAAACAAATGGCCGCTGCCATCGCCGGTGCCTTCGCGGCCTGCGGCGAGGAAATCACCGATCCGCTGCCGGCTGAGATGCGCAGTGCCAACACCCTTTGTCTGCGCTCCTTCGCGCTGCGTGAAATCCACACTCCCTCCGGCATGGATGCCATTGCCATCGCCCGCCGGCGGCTGGCCTTCGACGAATTTCTCACCTTTTCCCTCGGGCTTGCCATCAGTGTCGACCGCCGCCGTGCCCACACGGCGCCTCCCTGCCCCGATGCCGATATTTCGCCGCTGCTGGCTCAGCTCCCCTACGCGCTGACCGGCGCGCAGACACGGGTCATCGGCGAGATCGCCGCCGACATGGCGTCTGACGAGCCCATGAGCCGCATTGTCATCGGCGACGTTGGCTGCGGCAAGACGGTCTGCGCTGCGGCAGCCATGTACATCGCCGTCAAAAACGGCCGCCAGGCTGCCCTGATGGCCCCCACCGAGATTCTCGCGCGCCAGCACTACGCCGATCTCGCGCCGCTCTTTGCCAAGCTCGGGATCGAGTGCCGCCTGCTGATCGGCGCAGTCACAGCCGCGGAAAAACGCAAGATTAAAACCGCGCTTGCCTGCCCGCTTGACCGTGTCCGCCTGCCGGTGATCATCGGCACGCAGGCCCTGCTCTCGGACGGCGTGGAATTCGCTGCTCCCGGGCTGATCGTCACCGATGAACAGCATCGCTTCGGCGTCGGACAGCGCGCTGTGCTGGCCGAAAAAAACCGCGGCGCACATCTGCTGGTGATGAGTGCCACCCCCATTCCGCGCACCCTGGCGCTCGTCCTCTGGGGCGACCTTGCTGTGTCGCGCGTAGATGAAATGCCGCCCGGCCGCCAGGTAGTCGACACCTTCTGCGTAGACGAGCGCTACCGTGCGCGGCTCAATGCCTTCATCCAAAAGCAGGTTGACGAAGGGGGCCAGGTGTACATCGTCTGCCCTGCCGTCGAAGAGCAGGAGCAGGACGAGGAAGCCTTGTCGCTGGACGAGCTTCTGGCTGAGCAGGCTCCTCCCCGCCCGCCGCTGAAAGCCGCCGTCACCTATGCCGCCGACCTCGCCGCCGCACTGCCCGATCTGCGCATCGGCTTTGTTCATGGGCGGCTTCCCTCCCGCGAAAAGGGAGAGATTATGCGCCGTTTTGCCGACGGCGAGCTGGATGTGCTGGTCTCTACCACCGTCATTGAGGTTGGGGTCAATGTCCCCAATGCTACGCTGATGATCATCGAAAACGCCGATCGCTTCGGCCTTTCCCAGCTGCATCAGCTGCGCGGCCGTGTAGGCCGGGGAAGCCGGAAGGCCTTTTGCGTGCTGGTCTCGGACGCTACCGGCGACGAGGCCCGCCAGCGGCTTTCGGTCATGTGCCGCGAGCATGATGGGTTTGCCATCGCCGAGGCAGACCTTGCCCAGCGCGGACCGGGCGATTTTCTTGCCATTGCCGGAAGCGACACGCTCCGTCAGCACGGAGAAACGCATTTCCGCGTGGCCAACCTCGCCGAGGACACCGCACTGCTTGAGGTCGCTTCGGCCGCAGCGCGCAGCCTTCTGGCTGATGACCCCGAGTTGGATGCACATCCGCTTCTGCGCGACGAGGTCAGCGCCATGTTCACGCCGGCCCCCGACGTGCTGAACTAATCGCGCGAAATCGGCGCGAATGATGCCAAATTATGGAACAAAAATCCCGCTTTCCCCGTCTAATTGGCTGTATCCCAACGGAGGAATATTATCCTATGAAAATCAGACTGCTTTGCCTTGCCCTCGTCTGCATGCTCTTCTTGTCGGGCTGCACCTTGCCCACCACCGTACAGCCGGTCTCTACTGCGAAACTCGAAATCACCGCAGAACCCGAAACCACCGCACAGCCCGAAACCACTGCGGAACCCGAAATCACCGCACAGCCCGAAACCACCGCACAGCCCGAAACCACTGCGGAACCCGAAACCACTGCGGAACCCGAAACCACTGCAGAGCCCGAAACCACCGCAGCGTCTGAAACCACCGGAGCGCCCGAAACTACCGAGGAACCCGAAACCACTGCAGAGCCCGAAACCACCGCAGAGCCCGAAACCACTGCAGAGCCCGAAACCACCGCAGAACCCGAAACCACTGCAGAGCCCGAAACCACTGCAGAGCCCGAAACCACTGCGGAACCCGAAACCACTGCAGAGCCCGAAACCACTGCAGAGCCCGAAACCACTGCGGAACCGCTGGAGATTGCCGAGCCTCTCGATCTTTCGCGCACCATTTTCCTCACCTTTGATGACGGCCCCAGCTTTGGTCCAACCGAAGAAATCCTTCGCGTGCTGGCCGACTATGATGTTCGCGCCACCTTCTTCACCGTTGGCGTGTATGTCGATCGATATCCCGCGATCGTCCGGCAGACCGCAGAGGCCGGGCATCTGATTGCCTGCCACAGCTACACCCATGCTTATGACAGCATTTACGCCTCCCCCGAGTCCATCCTCGCCGATCTTGGCCAGTGGGAGCGCGCGGTCGAAGCTGCGCTCGGCGTCCTTCCCCCCAAGCGGCTCTACCGTTTCCCCGGCGGAACGAGCAACAGCATTCTGACCGGAAATCCGATCTATCCTTCCCTGCTCTACGCCATTCTGGATGCCGGCTACACCCCCTTTGACTGGTCACTGGCCACCAACGACCGTTATCTGCTCGACAAGCGCGAGGATCAGACGATAGAGGAATATTTCTTCGCTTCACTGGAATCCTCACTGCGTCTGGCAAACCTTATCCCCAATCGACCGAAGATCCTTCTGATGCACGACTCCAGCAGCGACACCGCCGCATCCCTCCCCGCCATTCTTGATTATCTGATCGCACGCGGCTATACCTTTGCCACCCTCGATGCCCTGGATGCTCCCCAAATCCACCGGCCGGCCGCGCGCCCCGAAAGGAACTGATCATGGAAACCATCAACATCCGCGGCGTCCGTTTCTGCAATGTGACGCTTGACGAAGCCGCCGCCTGGGTGGCCGACACCCTCGCTGCCCCTGCTAAATGCCCCCGCACCGTCTTCACCCCCAACTCCGAGATCGTCCAGCTCTGCATTGAAGCGCCCGAGCATTATGCCCTTATTAACTCGGCCGACCTCATCATCCCCGACGGCATCGGCGTCATCAAGGCATCGCGCATCCTCGGCACGCCGCTGAAGGAGAAGGTGGCCGGCATTGAGCTGGGTGAGCGCACCCTCGCCCTCGCGGCCGAGCAGGGGTACTCGGTTTATTTCCTCGGCGCCAAGCCCGGCGTTGCCGAACAGGCTGCCGCGAAGATGAAAGAAAAATACCCCACCCTCACCGTCGCCGGCACGCATGACGGTTACTTCAAAAAAGAAGGCAACGAAAACGAATCCGTCCTATCCGCCATCCGCGCCGCCGCACCCGACGTGCTCTACGTCTGCCTCGGTGTACCCGCGCAGGAGAAGTGGATTGCCGCCAACCGCGAAGCCCTCGCCGGCGTTAAGCTTTGCCTGGCGCTGGGCGGCTCGCTGGACGTCTGGGCGGGCAATGTCAAGCGCGCGCCGAAGCTCTTCATCAAGCTGGGACTGGAGTGGTTCTATCGCCTCTGCAAAGAGCCACGCCGCATCGGCCGCATGATGAAGCTGCCGAAGTTCCTCTTTGGCACCTATGCCGCAAAATGGAGGGGGGGAGAAGCATGACTGATTCCCGTGTCTTCCGCATCGTCCGCATCGTCTCGCTCATTGCACTCGCCATCGGCATCGTCTGCAGTGTCAGCTTCCTCATCAATTATCTCTGGGCATCCATCCCTTCCCTCAACGACGGCATCGGCTGTTATTCCTCGCTCTATCTGCTTCTCTTCGGTGAGGACGGCTGGTCGATTGAACATTATTTCTTCACTTTCCGTACCGCCGCCTGGATGACTGCCGCCCTCGCGGTCGAGAACATTGCACTGGCGATCATCGCGCTCTGCAAAAGGTAAAATTCGCTTCACCTGTCAGTTATTTCCGCTAATCTGCCCACTCGGCTGAAAAACGGGCAAAAATCGCCGTCAATTCTCACAAAATCGCGTTTCAATCGGCAAAAAAAGAAATACATTCCCACAAAAACGATAAATTTTTCCCAAGGCTCTTGTATCTTTTGCGATTTTGCGGTAAAATATAGGTTGGTAGGGATTGGATTCATCCGTCCCGCACAAGTCAATCCCGTTCAAAAAATTTTTTATATTATGGAGGATTCCACCAATGGCAGTAAAAGTTGCTATTAACGGCTTCGGCCGCATCGGCCGTCTGGCTTTCCGTCAGATGTTCGGCGCAGAGGGGTATGAGATCGTCGCGATCAACGACCTGACCAGCCCCAAGATGCTCGCTCACCTTCTCAAGTACGACACCGCTCAGGGTCGCTACGACGGTCACACCGTCGAGGCCGGTGAGGACACCATCACCGTCGACGGCAAGACCATCAAGATCTACGCTTGCAAGGACGCTAACGATTGCCCCTGGAAGGCTCTCGATGTTGACGTTGTCCTCGAGTGCACCGGCTTCTACACCTCTAAGGAGAAGTCCCAGGCTCACATCAACGCAGGCGCAAAGAAGGTTGTTATCTCTGCTCCCGCAGGCAATGACCTCAAGACCATCGTTTTCTCGGTCAACGAGAAGACCCTGACCGCTGATGATACCATCATCTCGGCTGCTTCCTGCACCACCAACTGCCTCGCTCCCATGGCTAAGGCACTCAACGACTACGCTCCCATCCAGAGCGGTATCATGACCACCGTTCACGCTTACACCGGCGACCAGATGATCCTCGACGGCCCGCACCGTAAGGGTGACCTCCGCCGTGCTCGCGCTGGCGCGCAGAACATCGTTCCGAACTCCACCGGCG
>JAFWBJ010000131.1 GCA_017507145.1 Clostridia bacterium
CCGAAGGTCTCGCGCAGGCAGTTCTCGATATAGCGGCGGTAGGAGAAGTGGAAGAGCTCAACGCTGTTGCAGAAGATGACGAAGGTCGGCGGCGCGACGCTGACCTGGGTCATGTAGTAGATCTTGAGCCGTCTGCCCTTGTCGGACGGAGGCTGGGTGCGGGTGGTTGCCTCGTTGAGGACATCGTTGAGCATGCCGGTCGAAATGCGGGTGTTGGCCTGGTTGTGGACATAGTTGATCTGCTCAAAGAGCTTGACCACGCGCTGTCCGGACATGGCCGAAACGAAGAGGATGGGCGCATAGGGCATATACGCCAGCGCCTCGCGGATGCGGTCGGTGAAGCGGTTGACGGTGTTGTTGTCCTTATCGACCAGATCCCATTTATTGACGACAATGATGGTCGCCTTACCCGCCTCGTGGGCGATGCCGGCAATCTTCTCGTCCTGCTCGGTAATGCCCTCAGTGGCATCGACCATCAGCAGGCAGACATCGGCGCGCTCAACCGCCATGTGGGCACGGAGGACGCTGAACTTCTCGATGCGGTCATCGACCTTACTCTGGCGGCGGATACCGGCGGTGTCAATGAAGGTGTAGCGACCGAACTCGTTGTCCACCGAGGTATCAATGGCATCGCGGGTGGTGCCGGCGATGTTCGAAACAATAAGGCGATCCTCGCCGAGGATGCGGTTGATGATCGACGACTTGCCGGCGTTCGGCTTGCCGATGACGGCGACCTTGATGCGGTCGTCTTCCTCGTCCGGCTCGGTCTGCTCGGGCAGCGCGGCCACGCAGGCGTCGAGGAGATCACCGCTGCCGCTGCCGTGCAGCGAGGAAAGCGAGATGGGATCGCACTCGAAGCCCAGCTCGTAGAATTCATAGAATCCCAGCGGCGGATCGCCGATGCGGTCGCACTTGTTGACGACCGGCACGACCGGCTTGCCGCTCTTCTTGAGCATGACGGCGATGTCGCGGTCGTCAGCGACCAGACCCGCCTGCACATCGCACATAAAGACGATGACATCGGCCGTGTCGATGGCCAGCTGTGCCTGCGCGCGCATCTTGGCCATGATGATATCCTCGGTCTTCGGCTCGATACCGCCGGTGTCGATCACGACCAGCTTGCGGCCGTTCCACTCGGTCTCGCCGTAGATGCGGTCGCGGGTGACGCCGGGGGTGTCCTCGACGATGGCACGGCGCTCGCCGATGAGTTTATTGAAGAGGGTACTCTTGCCCACATTGGGGCGACCCACGATTGCGATAATCGGTTTTGCCATGATGATCTTCCTTTCTATCCGATACCGTGCACCGCTCACTCGGGCAGCCCAAGCAGGGCCGCGGCGAGGGATGCACCGTCATTTTTCACGAAGCGAATCGGGATGTTCAGCTGTGCCGATAGCTCGTCCGGCGTCATCCCGCACAAGAACAGGTCGCCCTCGGCACGCAGGGTGACGGCGGGGAGGAGGAGCTCATCGCCCAGTTCCCTGCCCTTCAGCTGTGCCGCCAGGTCTCGCCCGGTGAGCAGGCCTGCGACAGTGATCATGTCGCCGAAAAAGTCGTTGTGCACCGCGATCACCTGCACCGTCAAGCCGGGCACATTTGCCATGATCTGCTCAGCCAGTGCCGACAGAGTGGGATAGGCCGCCTCGCCGGTCGCTACCGTCACGGTACGGGGCAGGCGGGCATCGGGGAGCAAAAATTCGAGGTCGCCCAGCTCAAAAGCGAACTCGTCGCACAGCGAACGCAGCAGACCCACGCCGTTCTCGATCTGGCTGTACTCCTCGTAAAACGCGCCGTCGGGCAGCGGAAGTCCGGCCTTGAGATAAAACTCATCAGCGCAGAAGAAAAGCCGGGTGCCGTGCTTTTCCATGCAGGCTTCAGCAAATGCATCGACCTGCGCGATCACAGCGGCGGCCTCCTCGGGCGTGAAGGGCGTGAGCGGATAGAGCCCCTCGCGGTACTTCGTCAGCCCGGCCGGCACGACCGAAACACTGCGCAGTGCTGGTGCCAGCTCAGCCAGGTCGCGCATCGAGCGGTCGAGCTCGGCGCCGTCGTTGATGCCGCGGCAGAGGACGATCTGTCCGCAGATGGCAATCCCCGCGTCGGCCAGGCGGCGCAGATAACCGAGCGTCTTCCCTGCCCGCTTGTTGCCCATCATACTGCAGCGCAGCTCGGGATTGGTGGTGTGCACCGAGACATTGACCGGCGAGATATGCATCTCAATGATGCGATCAATGTCGCGCTCGCCGAGATTGGTCAGCGTGATATAGTTGCCGTGCAGGAAGGAAAGGCGGGAGTCGTCGTCCTTGAAGTAGAGCGAATCGCGCATCCCGGCCGGCAGCTGATCAATGAAGCAAAAGATACAGCGATTGGCACAGCAATGCTTGCCGTCCATCAGCGGCGTGGCAAAATCGAGACCGATGTCGTCGTATTCGCCCTTGGTAATGTCGACAGACAGCAGATCGGCCCCGCGGTGAAGCGACAGGGTCACGCTCCGCTCGGCCAGATAGAAGCGATAGTCGAGCACATCCTTGATCGGATGCCCGTTGATGGAGATCAGGATGTCGCCTGCCTGCACGCCGGCGCGCGCCGCGCGGGAGCGGGGCAGTACATCGGTAATGGTGACCATAGCATGTCCTTTTCTGAAAAATGGTTAGTTACAATATATTATATCATATTATGGCACACTTGTCAAAAGAATTTGCAAAATCGCCCGCGAAAGCACGGCTGTCAGCACAAAAAAGCTCCCCGCGCAGGTTTGCGCGGGGAGCGCTGCATCAGATGCGGAACATCAGATCGCCATAAGTGGGATAGGGCCAATACTCAGCGGCGGTGAGCGTTTCCATCTCATCGACCGCGATGCGCAGCTGCTGCATAGCGGTGAGGACGTTGTCGCGGTAGTAGATCGCACCGGTGAGGGCCGTGGTCATGTTGGCCGGCGCTGCAGCGAGAGCGGCTTCCAGCACGCCCAGCCGAGCATAGGCCATGTCAGTCAGCGCAGACAGACGCTCGATGAGCACCGTCTCATAAGTGCAGGCCAGCGCAGGCATAACGGCGCGCTTGGCCGTGACCGTCGAAGCCAGTGATGCGGTGAACTCTGCCACTGCCGGCAGGATATCCTTCCTGACCATCTCGGCCATCGTCATGCCTTCGATATTGAGGGTCTTAGCGTAATTCTCCAAGAGGATCTCCAAGCGGGAGTACATCTCGGTCTCAGTAAAGACGTGATGGCGCTTGAAGAGATCCAGATTCTTACCATCCACGAAATGCGGCAGAGCATCGGGCGTTGTACGGTAGTTGCAGAGTCCGCGGCGGGCTGCTTCCTCCTGCCATGCATCGGCATAGCCGTCGCCGTTGAAAATGATCCGCTTGTGCTCGCGGATGGTGCGGCGGATCAGGGCATTGAGCGCATCGCCGAAATTCTCCGCCCCCTCCAGCTCATCGGCAAATTCGCGCAGCGCCTCGGCCACGATGGTGTTGAGCACAATATTCGACTCCGCGGTAGAGAGCGAGGAGCCGAGCATGCGGAACTCGAACTTATTGCCGGTGAAGGCAAAGGGCGAGGTGCGGTTGCGGTCGGTGGTATCCTTGGAAAAGGTGGGGAGAACATGCACGCCGATGTCCATCTTAACGCGCTTGGCCCCGTTGTAATCGGTGCCGCTGTCGATGGCGTCCAGAATCGCCGTCAGCTCATCGCCCAAGAACATCGACACAATGGCGGGCGGAGCCTCATGCGCGCCGAGACGGTGATCGTTGCCGGCGCCGGCGACCGAAATGCGCAGCAGATCCTGGTACTCATCCACCGCCTTGATCACAGCCGTGAGGAAGAGCAGGAACTGGGCATTTTCATAGGGCGTTTTGCCGGGGTCAAGCAGATTCACACCGGTATCGGTGCACAGCGACCAGTTGTTGTGCTTACCCGAGCCGTTGACCCCCTGGAAGGGCTTCTCATGGAGCAGGCAGACCAGACCGTGCCGATGGGCGACGTTCTTCATGACCTCCATCGTCAGCTGATTCTGGTCAACAGCGAGGTTGGTGGTGGTGAAGATGGGAGCCATCTCGTGCTGAGCGGGCGCGGCCTCGTTGTGCTTAGTCTTGGAAAGAATACCCAGCTTCCACAGTTCTTCGTCCAGCTCCTTCATGTAGGCAGCGATGCGGGGCTTGATGGCGCCGAAGTAGTGGTCGTCCATCTCCTGCCCCTTGGGCGCACGCGCGCCGAAGAGGGTGCGGCCGCAGAAGAAGAGGTCCTTGCGCTGTTCCCACAGCTTGCGGTCAACGAGGAAATACTCCTGCTCAGGGCCAACGGTGGTCACAACGCGGCGAACGCCGTCATTGCCGAAGAGCTTGATGACGCGCAGCGCCTGCTCACCGACCGCCTCCATCGAGCGCAGAAGGGGAGTCTTCTTGTCGAGAATCTCGCCGCCGTAGGAGCAGAATACGCAGGGGATGCAGAGCGAACCGTCCTTGATGAATGCGTAGGAGGTGGGGTCCCAGGCGGTGTAGCCGCGCGCCTCAAAGGTTGCGCGGAGACCGCCCGACGGGAAGGACGAAGCGTCCGGCTCGCCTTTGATGAGCTCCTTGCCCGAAAACTCCATGATGACGCGGCCGTCGGAGGTGGGCGCGATAAAGCTGTCGTGCTTCTCGGCCGTGATGCCGGTCATGGGCTGGAACCAGTGGGTGTAGTGGGTCGCGCCCTTCTCCAGCGCCCAATCCTTCATCGCGGCGGCGACGCTGTTGGCAACGGTGATATCGAGATCCTTGCCGGCCTCGATGGTCTTGTGCAGCGATTTGTAAACGTCCTTGGGCAGACGCTCGCGCATAACCTCGTCGTTGAAGACAAGACTGCCAAAGAGTTCGGGAACCTTGTAAGCCATATGTAAACCTTTCCGCGCCGGAGCGCTGAGAAAATTTATACAGAGAAAAACAAAACGCTGCAGCCGGGCCATGCCCAACCGCAGCGCCTTTGCTGTATCAGATATTATAGCAGATTATCCCTGCTTTGTCAAGGGGGCGGAGAGAAAAACTTTACAATTTCGCCGCAATTTCGGCAAAACGCGAGTCAGTGCGGATGGCGTCGAAGACGGGATCGGCCATGAAGGCCAGCAGATGTTCTGCGTTGCTGCGCGGGTCATCGGTATAAACTGAATCGCCGCCGCCCGCATGCCAGCCGCGAAAGAGCAGTGAGGTATGCGGATAGTCATCACAGGCAACATAGGCATCGAAGCGCAGCGCAGAATCGGCAGCTGCATCGAGATGGGCAAGTGCTTGTTCAATTTCCCCGCATTTGGCAAAATACTTTGCCTGTCCACGATGGGCCTCGCACAGCCGGTCATGGTAGAAGCCGTAGTCGCCATTTTCATACATGAGCGCATAGAAGGCAATCACTTTGTCGCGCAGTGCAGCCATTTCATCGTCGCTGTAGATCCACTTGCCCTCGTCATTGCGCAGATTGCGGCGTATCTCGTTGCCAAGAAATTGGATCAGATCAGACATCAAATGACACCGTGCATGAATTTGCTCATCACCATCATGAACCGCCACCAGAAGAAATTGCCTCGACAGCACCATGAACGGCATCGAATAGGCCAACTCCAGTGCGCGCTCCTTTTTACCTACTGCGGGATAGAGGTAACACAAAGCCTGCATGGCGCTGTTTCGGATTTGATTGTCGGTACAGCCCTCAAGCACTTTTTCCTTGAGCGCAATACACTCTGTACGGAAAGCTTCACGCTCTTCTTTGGTGTAGGCGTTATTTCCGCTCATATGCCAAAGGTTATCTCCGAGGCGATTCATCAAGGCGAATTCGCCCGGATACTGCTTCAGTCCTTCACGCAAAATTTCCGCCGCCTCAGCCGCATAACCACGGCTCCCTTTCTCATGCGCCGCAGCCAAAATCGCGTCCACCCTTTCCTTCTTCTTCTCGACATCCACGCCCAGCAAATAGTCGGTCGTCACGCCGAACAGATGCGCCAGCGGCCCAAGCTGGGTGATGTCGGGCAGTGCGTCATCCCGCTCCCAGCGGCTAATGGCCTGCGGCGAAACGCAAAGATGCTCCGCCAGCGCCTCCTGGGTCATATCTGCGCCACGGCGCAGGGTCTTGATGGTGTTGCCAATGCTCATGGGTTCATCCTCCATGCAAAAATTCAGCCGGCCGGTCTGTACTTACATTGTACCAGACCGGCCGGCCGATGTCAAACAATTACTAAGCGAGAAAAATTCTCGCCGCGGTTGAATCCGCACACAGCGATAATCATTCCCCGTCTGCAAGTTTTCGCGGGGGCCTGGGGGAGCCTTTTTCAAAAGGCTCCCCCAGCAGGGTTTGGGACAGCGTCCCAAGGTCTTCACTCCATATCCAGCTCAGGCGGAACGTCGATCTCCTCGCCCACATACTTCCCGTTCTTCTTCCGCTGGCGCACGCACTCACTCAGCAGATACTCAATCTGCCCGTTGACCGAGCGGAAGTCATCCTCAGCCCAGGCGGCGATGGCGGCATACAGCTTGGGCGAGAGGCGCAGCGGGATCTGCTTCTTCTGGTTATCGCTCATCTCAATACAGGCTGCCCGAGTTGACAATCGGCTGTGCGTCGCGGTTGCCGCAGAGGACCACCAGCAGATTCGACACCATCGCCGCCTTGCGCTCATCGTCGAGCTTCACCGTGCCGCCCTGCTCAAGGCGCTCCAGCGCCATCTCGACCATGCCGACCGCGCCGTCGACGATCATCTTGCGCGCGTCGATAATGGCCGAGGCCTGCTGCCGCTGCAGCATAACGGCCGTGATCTCAGGCGCGTAGGAAAGGTTGGTGATCCGCGCTTCGATGATCTCAATGCCGGCTTCTGCCACGCGGGTCTGAATCTCGTCCCGGATGCGGGCAGCCACGATCTCGCTCGAGCCGCGCAGACTGCCGTCATCGGCCTGGCCGTCACCGGTCGTATCGATGCCGGGCGCGACATCGTAGGGGTAAATGCGCACGATATTGCGCAGTGCGCTGTCGCACTGCAGCGAGAGGTACTCTTTGTAGTTGTCGACGTTGAAGACCGCCTTGGCCGTGTCGACAATGCGCCACATGACCGCAATGCCGATCTCAACCGGATTACCCAGGCAGTCGTTGATCTTCTGGCGGTTGTTGTTGAGGGTCATAATCTTCAGCGACAGCTTCTTGCTGACGACCTCCACGTTCACCGAGCCGTTGGCCGAGACGGCGGCAGTCGCCACCGATTTCACGTCACCGCTCTGGTTGAGCTTGGTTTTGGCGGCGGGATTGACTGCTGTGCAGAAGGGGTTGACAAAGTAGAAGCCCTCGCCCTTCAGCGTGCCGACATACTTACCGAACAGGGTCAGCACCAGCGCCTCCTGGGGCCCCAGCACCTTCAGCCCGGGCACAACAATCCAGCCAAGGCAGACGTACACCACACCCACGAGCAACAAAGCCAAGCCGGCCACCATGCCGGCATCGGCCATCAGGCCGCCCGCAATGATGGTACCCAAGGCCACCAAATAGAGCAAAATCGTCACCAGCATGACCGCAAGGCCATTCTTTTTTCCGACCAAAACTTTTTCTTCCATTGTGTTCTTCATCCTTTCGGGTTTGTTTTCCTCGTTTACACTTTAAACCTGACCGCCGTGCCGTAAGCCATGACCTCGGCAGCCCCCTGCATCACGGCGGCAGAAGCATAATGCACGTTGACCACAGCATCTGCGCCCAGCGCCTCGGCCTCCTCAACCATGCGCTTGGTGGCCAGCGCGCGGGCGGTGTTCATCATCTCGGTGTAGGCCTTCAGCTCACCGCCAACCAGCGTCTTGAAGCTCTGGGTAATATCGCGGCCAATGTTTTTGGTCTGGATGGTGCTGCCCTTGACCAGCCCCAGCATTTCCAGTTCTTTTCCTGCAATGTAATCAGTATTGACTAAGATCATCTTCTTCTCCGCTCCTTATTTCCTTGATTCGTTCAACCAAAACAAAAATCAGCACCCCGGCCAAAGCCAGTGGGACTACCCCGAAGATCAGCCGCAGGACCAGCGGCATGCCAGGAATCAGCCAGCAAGCCAGTGCATATCCGAGACAGTAGAGCAAAAACAGCACCGTAATCACGATCGGCGCCGCCATCCTGCGGCCCTTTCCCTGCTTTGCCATGAGAAACCTCCCTTTGTTTTTGATGGTATCATTATGATATCACGCCGATTTCGATTTGTCAAGCCTTTTTTGCAAAAAAACAGGCTCAGGTACGCGAAATGCGCACCCGAGCCTGCCGCAGGGATTATACGTTCGCCTCTTCCAGGCCGAGGCCGTAGAATTCATTCGGATTATTGTAGAACATATCCAGCGCAACGCCGCATGCCTCATCAACCGTCATCCAATTCGATTCGACCAGCTCGGCAAGAGCCTGCGCAGTGTTGTCCTTGGCGATTTTGAGGAAGGCGTAGATCCATTCGGGCTGGCGGGTGTCGGCGCCGAAGGCGAAGATCTGCGCATGCGGCATGGTCATGATGGCACGCTTGATAAACTCGATCGAGAAAACCGGATCGACCGCCTGCGTCCAGCAGAGATTGAGCACCGCATTCGGATAATTCTTGCCGATGAACAGCACGTCGTCCATATACGGCCAGTTGGCGTGGAAGATGTCGAAACGGGTATCCTTGTGCAGCTCCAGCGTGTCCAGCAGATGAATGGCATTGGCCTTGCGAATGTCATTGTACATTCCGGCCATGTGCCCGGTGTGGATCTGCACAGGGAGATCGTAGCGGGCGGCCAGCTTGAAGAAGTGGTTGGCCAGGTAGTCGCAGAGGACGGCACGCTCCTCGTTGGCAAAGCTGTCACGGGGACGCGAGATCATGTGATTGAAAACCGACTCAGCGGCCGCATAAGTTACATTCTGATAGGCGATGGTCCGGCGGTAGGAGGTCATATCCTTGAAGCCGATCGCGCCGGCCTTGACGCACTTGTCCACGAAGAGATCAATCGCCTCGAGATAGTCATCCAGGCAAACCGGCGTGCGCCCCAGCCCTGCCGAGCGCAGGATGATCTCATCGTAGTTTGCCACCTCGCAGTAGGGCGAGATGGGAATGACGTAGTAGCATCCGGCCTTCGGCAGCTTCTTGCCGGCGATCAGGTTGGTAAAGGGGGTCACATCATACGCGCCGGCCTTGAGGTTGACAATGGAGGCCTTGATGCGGCACTTTTCGATGATCTGATCATAGTAATCATCGCCCTTCGCCTCCAGCATCTGTCCGAGCTTAGCCAGATTCTCGTCCGACATCGACGCATCCAGCCCGTAGATGTCGCGAAGCACCGTCTCAATGCACTTGGCGTAGGAGGTAAATCTGCTTTTGGCATAGACCTGGCGGAAGACCTCACTGGGCGAACCGGTCGGCCGTTTTCGCATGCCGCGCAGGGCGACCTTGTAATCTGCCGAGTAGTAGTTGGAGAGAAGAAACTTCACGGGGTCATTGATGCGGGGCGTTTCTCCGTCGAAATGATCGTGTGTGCTGATGATCGGGATCCGGTCAAGGAAGGCACGGATCTCGTGATAGCGCGCAGAGGTAAACATAGGTCTGCTCCTTTCGGTGTTTGTCCGTATTATAGCACAAAAGCACCTGCGCGGCAAGTGCTTTGTGTAAAAATCTCTGCGTAAAAAGCGGGATTTTTGCCGTTATATCAGTTCTTCAAAGAACCTGCTTACGTAGCCGCGGTTGTGTAGCGCATCGAATACAGCAATCAGTTTTTCCTCAAAATCCGGCTGATAGGCAGGATAATCCGAATAGAAATACTGTTCATGAATCATTACACGAATGGAATCACGGGCAAAGAAGGAAGACAGTGCCGGCAGCAACTCCCGCATGGGAATTTTGTTGATGATCATATCAATGCCGGCAAAGGTCAGTCGATCACGGCAAATAACTTTCCCTGCCCGAATTTGTCCCGCCAGACCTTCCGCAAGGCCATAGGAAGTATTCGGTTTTTCCTCCGTCCCAAACAAGCCCAGAAGCCCCCGAACTCCGTTATCCGCAAGTGCCCTCAGCCCATCATCGGTCACCCTGCAATAATGGACCGTTGTGGTTTGCGCCAGTGCAGAAGGGGATGCGATACGAAGAATCTGTTCATTAACCGAACGGCAATCGGCAAAAACCACATCATATCCCGAATTTTCATAAGGGCTGACGTTCTCTCGATCCGAATGAAAAGAAAGCTTCATCCAATCCGCATTTTCCTCCCATTCGGCCGCATATCGGTCGCTCATCCCGGACAGGTCAAAGCCATCCATCCGATAAAACAGATTGAGCTGCACCTTGAGAGAGAAACGCTCGTGCAAACGCCGAAGCATGGCAGGATAGGGGTGGTCAAAAAGACTCCGGTAGCCCTGAGCTGTGATTTCTTTCAAAAATCGAATATTATCATCGACCGTAAAGCAAAAGGTTTTCATTCACTAACCTCCAAAGACCGTAAACTGCTCGGTGTACGCGCATAAGCTTGGCGCATGCCGGATTCGGCAGCCCCACATTCGTTACTGCAGATTCCACCAGCCGTCACGGCTTTGCCGCGAGAATCCGCTCCAGCACAGTCAGCACTTCAGCGCGGGTGAGTCCGTCAAACGGGCGGAAATATCCGTTGGGATCTCCCTGCATAACGCCAAGCTTGTTGGCCAGCCATGTGTAGTTATGCTGACGCCTGACATTGGCCGGCGCACCCTGACTGGGCCGAATCACATAAGTATTGTCATACTGTGTGTCCGCAAAAAGCGCGTTGACCTCGGTATATACGGTACTGAAATCCGGAATCTCGACCGTAATTCCGTCATGCTTCATTTTGAGCAGAGAAAACGTTTCTGCCGCGTGCATGCGCAAAACCGGAGCATCGGGGAAAAAGCAGTTCTGCTTCTGATAGAACATCAATTCAACGGTAACGTCGGCAGAAGCATACGAGGGGATATATGCCGAAGCCGTGGCGAGGTAGGGGACATACCACGCTTCTGCAGAAATATCGTTATAGGTGTATTCCGTGGCTTCGGTCAGACCGAACGCCAGGGTAATCACCTTCGCCAGCTCTGCACGGGTGATCTCTTGATCGGGTCTGAAGGTGCCGTCGGGATAGCCGTTGACAAACCCGGCATCCCTCCACTTCAAAATCGTCTCTTCCGCCCAATGCCCTTGAATATCGGAAAATACAGGCATTTCGTTTATTTTTTCATTCATTTCAGGAGCATCATCTGTTGCGAATGCAGAGGAAAATGCCGCAGTCGACAGGACAAGCGCTGCGAATAACGCGGCTGCGAAAAAGCGCACAGTTTTTCTCATTTGATTCTCCTTTTACACGCAGGAGTGGAACACAACCGCCATTCTTTAGTCGATGCGCTTTGGCGGCTCTCCCGCGAAAATCGTTTTGGCGTTCAGGACAAAATCTTCAAAGGTCAGATTGCGGCTGCGCGCCAGTGTCTTAGGCGGTGTCAGACCGAGCTCATACATCCAGACCCCACAGTAGCCGATCTGTTTGAGCATGGCGAACATCTCGCCCCAGTCGAGCAGCCCCTCGCCGAGGAGCCAGTGCTTTTCGTCGGTGAAATCATAGTCAGAGACGTGAACGGTCACAATTTTATCGGCCAGCGTCTCCATAAAGCGGAGATTGCTGTCGCAGAGAAGATGATTGGTATCAAAGCAAACGCGCAGCTTATCGTTCGCGCTGATCAGGCGACAGATTTCATCAGCCGTATGCCCAAGGCAGGTTCTGGGCAGATCTTCGACTGCAATCACCGCACCGTAACGGTGCGCCAGCTCGGCCAGTTCGTCCAAGCACTGCATCGCGTGCTTCATCCGCTCTTCCCGCTCGGCCGCCGCAATTGGCTCTCCGCTCGGATGAACGACGAATTTATCGATCCCGATATCCGCCGCTTTTGGGATTAGTTCTGCATAAAGCCGCATCGCATTGTCGCGGAGTTCCTTGTGCAAGGAGGAAATATCGATCGCATTGAAGGGCATAAACGGCAAATGGTATGACCACAGCTCAACCTGATAGCATCGGGAAAAAGCCAACACTTCCCTATGTTTGATCAGCTTATGCTTCTCCAGAGACATGGAAAGCTCAATCGCCGCCACCCCGGCAGCGCTTAACTTTTGAAAATTTTCCTCCGTGAGCGCAAACCCACAGCTTGAAATTCCAATTCTGTACACGTCAAAGTCTCACCTTTTGCTTTGATGCAACCATTATACCACACCACGACCCGCTTTTCAATGGAAATGAGAAAAAAATCCCTGCGGTTTCTCGGCCTGTACTGCGCGATAAAGGAAATCACACCCACGGGTGTGCTTCTTCTTTATGGAGCGGATTACGGGGCTCAGGAACCCCGCTCCGACTGCGTCGGAGCACGAGCCGGCTTTTGCCTTCCTGCGTAGCTCGTCGGCCTGCGCCGTCTCTGGGCGGCTTCTCGGCCGGTAACCGGACGATAAAGAAGAAGCACACCCACGGGTGTGCTTCTTCTTTATGGAGCGGATTGGGGGCTCAGGAACCCCGCTCCGACTGCGTCGGAGCACGAGCCGGCTTTTGCCTTCCTGCGTAGCTCGTCGGCCTGCGCCGTCTCTGGGCGGCTTCTCGG
>JAFWBJ010000132.1 GCA_017507145.1 Clostridia bacterium
ATTTGATTGTATGTGCGGGTGGATCGGGGGAGGGAAGGACCAGCTGCGCAGTTCCTTCCCGTCCCCCGCGCCCCCTCTCAGTCCCCTTGCTTGCCAGCCTTAGTTTAAGGGGTGGGGTACCCCTGCCACTGACTGTCGGGCAGGGATTTTTCGTTCGGTTGTTATTTGTTTGTACTTACGGATGTGTCAGACTTTTGCTGATTTAGACCGCTCTGGATAATGGATTGTGCAGATTTTGCGTTTCCTTAGCTGAAAAGATAAAGTACCCCTGCCACGAACTGTCGGGCAGGGGTTTATCGTTCGGTTGAAACTTGTTTGTACTTACAGATGTGTCAGACTTTTGCTGATTTAGACCGCTCTGGATATTGGATTGCACAGATTTTGCGTTTCCTTAGTCGAAAAGATAAAGTACCCCTGCCACTGACGGTCAGGCAGGGGTTTTTCATTCGGCTGTTACTTGTTTGTACTTACAGATGTGTTAGACTTTTGCTGATGTGGGACGCTCTGGATTTTGGGCGATGCAAATTTGTACGGTCCAATGGGCCGTGCGGTCATATTTCAGAAAAATCAAACGATTACGGCTGCATAAAAGTAACTTGCGAACAAAACGCCACGCTCCCATAAGGTAGGGGCAGGGGTATTTCACCCCTTAAACTAAGGCTTGTTAAGCCAACAGGGCTGAGGGGAGGGCCGGAGGGGAGAGGGGCATTCGGCTCTGAGATTGCCCCTCTCCCCTCCGGATTAGCCGCACGAAAAATTAGTATAAGTCAAATCTTAGCAAAAAATCCTTTACCCCCTCCTCCTCCTCTTCTCCCGATAAAGCTCCTCGGTCGCCAACCGCGCCTTCGCAACGGGAACAGAAGAAGGAAGAAAACAATAAAACAACCGATCATTATCCCCAATGCAAACGGTATCCCCAATCTCATACCAGAAAAAATCGGCATTGAGCGTGTGCGCAGTCAGCGGAGACTGATGGAAAAGCACCTTTCCCGCTTCATCAGTGAGCGTAAACCCATCCTCCGTGTGAATAAGCCGCCCTCGACCAATCAAATAAAGCGCACGGTAATCCACCATCATCCCAACCTCAACCTCGGCATCCATGCAGTATCGACCGGAAATAATCTCTTCACGAACCTGCTCACGCTGCCAGTTGAACCAGTCGGGAATATGCGCGAAAGCGGGCTTGGTTTCGCCAATGGGCATAAGCTGGCCGTGCTCGTTAAGCTCGTACGCCGCCCCACAGGCGTGGCAGGTGAGAACAGTCCCCTTGCCCTCGGTTTGCCCCTCTGCCCGGCAGACGGGGCATTGGTAGAGAATTCGATGCAGTCCGTCGGCGCGGAAGGGCTCGGTGATGCGGACATTCTGCTCGCGCTGGCTGGCAAAGCCGTCAAAGGAAAATGCCTCGGCGAGGATTTCATCCAGTTCGCGGCAGGATTTTTGCGCGATCTCGTCGGGAGTGAGAATGCATTTGACGTGCGCGCTGACCTCAACCTTGCGCTTCTGGAGCGCGTTGTAAAGGGGATCATAGGTGAAGGCACCGTCGGTAATGATGGTGACGACCGGCACCTTGAGGTGCTTGAGCAGAAGACCAAAGCGCCGGGGGAGCGCAGTAGCGCGGCCGTCGAAGGTGTAGCCTGCCTCGGGAAACATGAGAACGCTGACCTTCCGGCGGTGGAGGGCGAATTTCATGTCGGAGATGAGGGCGGGATCGGAGACAAATTTTTTGGTGGGAATGCAGCCCAGCCAGCGCATCAGAGGCGCCTTGCCGACAAAGCTGTCGGTGGTGCTGACGATCGAGAAGCGGCGGGGGAAGAGAATGCGGTAGGCGATCTTGAGGTCGATGAAGGAGGAGTGATTCATCAGAATCAAACAGGGGCCGTCACCGGCCTTCTCCATGTCCTCGGTCGTAAAGCGGAAGTGCGTGCCCCAGAGCTCGGGGATTGAGATCAGGCGGATAAGGCCGCCCAGCATCAGAGAGGGGGTCAGAGGGCGCTTGTGCGCCGGGCGGCGCATGGCCATGACCTCTTCGTAGGTGCGGTGCTTGGTCTTGATTTTCATACCGTCTTTGTCCTTTCGCGTACTTGTGCGCAGTCTTCCGATAGTATACCATATTTTTCGGCAAAAAGCAACGCTGCGCCGCGATTGACAAGAGAAAAAGTCTGCCGCAGGTGCGCGGCAGACCTTGATATTGACGGGATCAGATTTCGACGGTGAAAAAAGCCTTTTCGTTCTCGCACATGGCGATGAAGGTGGTGTAGGGGATGCCGTCGTGGGCGCTTTGCAGGCCGAAATGGTAGTGGCCCTGGAAGAGGGCCTTGACCTTGCCGCTGGTGCGCAGGATGGCATGGATCTCGGCCATCATCGGCCGTCCACCAGGTCATCGATGACCTGCCGGATTTCGCCGTAGTCGGCTTTGGGCAGAAGGTAGGTATGCTTGCCGCCGGGGCAGCGGCTCCAGTGGGTGACCATGTCGCGGTCGACCGAGATGCGGCCGAATTCGTGCAGGTGCCAGTACCGGCCGGGGCGGACGGCCTCGAGGATGGCGGTGTGATCCCAGCTGCAGCGGCCGGCGTCGGCGCTGTTGTTCTTGAGATAAGCCATCGCCACCGGATCGCCCGGCGCGGCCCGCCCGCCGTAGCCCACCATCGAAACGATGAAGGAACCGATCTCGTAGCTGGAGAGTACCAGCTCACCCGGCCAGTCGGCGAAAACAGCGGCGGCTGTGTCGTACCCGCTCTCGCGGATGTTGTACTCCCAGGTCATGACGTGGTGGGTCGGGATGCCGCTTTCGTAGAGGACCATCGGCCAGCTCTCGAAGAATCTGCCCCCCATCATGACAGTGCGGCAGATCTTTCGCTCGACCAGTTCCCGGCCGGTCAGCGGGGAGAGGGCATCGGGCCCGCTCCGGATCAGCCGCTCCATGGTGGCCAGCGTGCCGGTCACGGCGAGCGTGATGCTGCCGTCGTCAGATGCGGCCAGGATGCGCCGCAGCAGAGCCAGGCTGTCCTCCGGGCCGTCGGGGGTGCCGTGCAGCGCAGGGGGATAGCGGTTGGGAAAGGACTCGCACAGATCGGCGGCATAGGCAGAGCGGAAGGCCATACCGCCCGACGGCTGGGCAAAGTTGACGCCAAGTGGCACCGTGCGGCCGTAGAAGCGGTTGATGGCATCAATGCAGCCGGCAAAATAGGGCGAGTTGGCGCAGTGGGTCACCGCCAGCAGCTCGGCCTCTCCCCTGTCGCAGAGCCGGTGAATCAGCGCAAGCGCGCCGGCATCGTCGCAGTCACCGCCGATGTCGGTGTCGAAAATCAGCTGGATGGGCGGACGGTCAGCCATGAAAATACCTCCGAAAAGCGGGATTTGCTTTGTTGTGTAGATTATATCACACCGTGCGGGGGATTGCAAGGCCGAGTTTTCCGCCGAAAACGTCCAGGCTCTCACAGAAAATATTTTTGCAAAAAAATAAAAATTTCCTCTTGACAAAAAATAAATGCTGTGCTATAATAGGATAGTCGCGTGAGACACGCTGGTGTGGCTCAATGGCAGAGCAGCTGATTTGTAATCAGCAGGTTGATGGTTCGACTCCGTTCACCAGCTCCATTGGGTCTGCGTATCTCGCAGACTCAACATGGGGGAATTCCCGAGCGGCCAAAGGGGGCAGACTGTAAATCTGTTGTCACTGACTTCGGTGGTCCGAATCCACCTTCCCCCACCAAAAAATCCAACTCGAAAGAGTTGGATTTTTTCTTTTTCGGCCGAAAGAAAAAGCTCCGCAACCTGCGTTGCGGAGCTGATGAAAGTTTTTGGGGATCCAAGGGGGATTTTTTCCTAAAAATCCCCCTTGGCAGGGTGTGGGACAGCGTCCCACGACCTTAATTCTCTCAGAAATCCTCGCGCTCGAATGCCTTCCACGGCACGTTGACGGTCTTGCCGCCGTTGACGAGCTCGTCGATGTGGAGGAGCAGGGGGAACTGCTCGGCACGGACAATACCGCGCTCGATGAGACGGCGGACGGCCACGGCGGTACGGGTGGAGATGACGATCGACTCAAGCGTCGTGCCCTTCAGGATCTCCATGGCCTCGTCGAAGCTCATGCCGGTGCCCAGCAGGGTACCGATCTTGCGGGTGCGGCCGCCGAAGACGGTGACGTAGAGGTCGCCGACGCCGAGGGGCAGCTGCTCGGGCTTGCCGTCGCAGAGGTCGAGGAGCAGGGTCATCTCGCGGACTGCCTGACCGAACAGGGCAGCCTGGGAGTTGTAATGCTCAAACTCACGGCCCTCGCGCTTGTAGGACATGCCGATCGCAAGGGAAACACCCAGCGCGTATGCGTTCTTGAGCGCAACTGCGCACTCAACACCGCGAACGTCGGTGGAGAGGCTGATGTTGTAGTAATCCTGCTCGAAGAGCGACTTGAGCCAACGAAGCGTCTCGGGCTTGCGGCCGCAGAAAGTGACCTCGGTGGGGTCAAGGTCTGCCAGCTCGTAGGAGGTGCAGGGGCCGCCGACGGCGTTGAAGTCGATGCCCTTCTTGCCGAGCGCCTCGGCGCGCTGTTCCATGACCTCGGGGTAGGAGATCATCGAGCCGTCCTCGAGGGCAACCATGCCCTTGGTGATGGAGAGAACGATGGAGTTGTCGGGGATCTGGGGAATGATCGTATCAAGGAACCAGTCCAGACCGAAGGACGACACGCCGCAGAGCAGCAGGTCAGCGCCCTTCATTGCCTCTGCCAGCTCTTCGATCTGGTAGAAGTGCAGGTCTCCCTTGGGGAAGGGGCGCTTGAGGGTGAGGTGCTCGCGGGTGGCGCGTGCGTGATCGATGATCGCGCGGTCCAGAGGAGAGCCGACGTAGCGGATGGTGTGGCCGTTGTCAGCGGCCGGCCAGGTGATGGCGGAGCCCATCATACCCGAGCCGATTACAGTGATGATTGCCATGGGTAGGTACCTTCTTTATATAAATTTTTTTGGAACCGATGTAGGGGTGCGCGGGTTACTGATACTTGCCAACCAGCGTCTCCAGGCGCTTCTCGCAGACGCGGCCGAGGATGGCCACGGCGGAGGCGTAGTTGTTCTTGCCCTCAGAGACGACCGAGCGCATGATGTTGTCGCAGGCGTTGAGCTGCGAGCTGTAGAAGAAGCCGAAATCAAAGACGACACCTTCGCGGATGATGTCCAGCATCTGGGATGCCTGGCTGTCGCGGGCGTACTTTTCCTTGAGCGCGGTCTCGAAATAAGCGGTGGTTACCTTGCGGTAGGACTCGGCGGCCAGCGCCTCGGTGACGGCGCAGGCGAATTCCTTGTCGTCATGCAGCTCGGCGATGGCGAAGACAGACGCGCCGGCAGCGGAGTAGCCGGTGTAGTAGCCTTCCTGGTCCTCAGTCAGCTTGGGATAGGGGATAATGCCGAAGTCGTTGGTCATGTCGCGCATGCCGGTGGCCCACTCAAAGCCGCCGACCGTGAAGAGCGCGTGATTCTCGACAAAGAACGTGGTGGTGCCGCTGCGGCCGCCCGAGTGAATGAAGGTGTTCTCCCCCTTGTAGAGGGCGGTCAGGCGCTCGCAGAGGTCGTACATCTTGGGATTGGACAAATTGAACTTGATCTCGCCGTTCTCGTCCTTGCTGGCCACGTTCTGGCCGAAGGCGATGATCCAGTTATCAAAGGGGGTCGCATAGTAGGAGGCGAAGCCAAAGCGGTCTTCCTCGTTCATCTGCTGGTCACCGTTGAGGTCTTCCTTGACCAGCTGGCTGTACTCGGTCAGACGGTCGATGGTCCACTTGCCGTCCAGCACCATCTGGTACAGGTCGGGGATCTCGGGGTGGTCGCCCATGATGTTCTTGTTGAAATAGCAGGCGAAGTGCTTCTGCACGAAGAGACGGGAGAGGTCACCGGTGATGGAGTAGAGCTGGCCGTTGATCGAGAGCGAATCGACCATGTTGGAATCGGGATTCCACCAGGGCATCGTGAAATCGATGTAGGGGGCGTCGATCCAGTTCATGAAGAGGCCCTCTGCGCCGAGGGTGACGAGGTGGTCGGTCTCGGAGGCGACCAGGTCAAAATCGACCATGCCGGCGTTGAGCGAGTTGCGGATGGTGGTGACCTTGGCGCTGTTGGCGACCTCCAGCCACTCGATCTGGATGCCGAAGCGATCCTCAACGGCCTGCTCGCGCTTGAGGGTGGCATCGTTGACGATCTCGGCGGTCAGCTGCTCGGCGATGAACTCATCGCGCTTGCTGGCGTCCGAGGAAAGCATCATGGTAAAGGTTTCGCCGTCAAAGCGAAGGTTCTGGGGAAGGGAGTCGGGGTAGTTTTCACGGGTAATGACGACGGGTTCGGTTTCGGCGGGCGTTGTGGTATCGCCGGAGGGTGCGGTGGTGATGACAGGGGAGACGGGATTCTTTGCGGGATCATCGCCGCCCGAGCAGGCAGCGAGCGAGCCGGTGAGGGTCAGCGCGCAAATGGCCAGAGCCAGCACACGGCGGAAGCGGTTGTTCAGCATAAGAAATGCTCCTTTCCTGAAAATATGCATAGCACGTATCCATAGTATAACATATCTCCGGCGCAAAGACAAGAGGAAAATGCAAAGTTGCCAGAAAACGCGCAAAGTTTTTCATATTTTTTGCATAAGTTTCATGCTGCCCTGTCACCGCAAATGGGGGAGGAGCGCGGATTGCGGGGTTTTTTGCCGTCGATAGCGGCCTGCCGGGGGTTCTCGAGGCCAAGGTCGATGCTGAGCGGAGGTAGCCGGCCACAGTGTCGTTGGCCGGTGCGTTGGCAATTTTGAAAAAGTTTAAGCAAAACTGACCGATCTGGATGGCGATTTTTCAAAACGACCTGTCACAAAAGCAAAAAGGTCCACCGCGCACTGCGCGGTGGACCTGGGGGGATTTAGTCAGGGATACGCTCGTTGATCGAGTCGAGCTTCTTCTGCCACATTCTCATGAAGGCAGCCTGAACGACGCCGAGGCCGTTGTTGCCGTTGACGATCTGGGAGCGCCAGGTGGTAACGGGAGCCGAGCCGTCGCCGCCCATCTCATCGTGGAAGGGACGGGCAAGGTCGTAGACAACGCCAGAGCGGATCTTGTCGAAGAGGATCGAGTCGTTTTCGCTGTTCGAGTACTGGTACTTAAAGGCCGTCTCGAAGATGGCGGGGGTGGTGCGGCGGTAGCCCTCGGAAGCCATGCACTCAAGCACAGCCGACGACATGGCGGCGTCACGGACGTCGATGGGCAGGCAGTACTGGGTGTGGGTGAAGGCCAGGCAGGTGTAGTAGTCCTCCTGCGCCTCGTTATACTTGGGCGCGGGGAGAATGCTGTAGGCCATATCCGAATGACGGACGGTTTCGTAGAGGATCTTGCCGGTGACGTTGTAGAGCAGCGAGTAGCCCTCGGCGAAGACCTGGGTGCTGGAGATCGAGTTGGAGGTATAGCCGTCGTTGGACTTATAGAGGGCGATGAAGCGGTCAACGATGCTGAGGTTCTTCTCGGAGAAGTAGTCGTCCGAGATGACGATCTGGCCGTTTTCATCCGACTTCAGGTAGCGCATGCCGGCGCCCATGTAGAAGATGTCGAGGTTGGGGTTGTAGATCGAGAAGAGGCCGAACTGGTCCTTCTCGGACTTCTTGCCGTCGCTGTCGATATCGCTGTAAACGTTGGCGATCATCTCGAACATCTTATCCTGGGTCCACTTGCCTTCGATGGCCAGCTCCTGGGGGTTAGTCATGCCCAGATCGGTGCCGAGATCGTTGTTGTAGATCATGAACATCATCTGGAAGAGCAGGGTGGGAGCGATGTCGCCCGAAGCGAAGTAGAGGCGACCTCTGAGGGTGTTCTGCTCAACCAGCATTTTCGACCACCAGGGCTGATCGAAGTTGAGGTACTCCTGGTCCAGCAGGTCAAGCAGCATGCCGTTCAGCGCCAGCGCGCCGGGCGAACGGGGGTAACCGCCGACTGCGTCGTAGGAGGACGAGTTGGTGTTGATCGAGTTCTGCACCGCGGTGCAGAAGGGGCCGACGTTTGCGTTGTTGCCGGGGATGATGATGAAGCCCAGCTTGACGCCGAGGCGCTCTTCAACGGCGCGGTTGCGCT
Source organism: Clostridia bacterium (assembly GCA_017507145.1). Taxonomy (GTDB): domain Bacteria; phylum Bacillota; class Clostridia; order Oscillospirales; family CAG-272; genus SIG693. The sequence goes on from JAFWBJ010000132.1 coordinate 8,078, forward strand.
TGTAGATTGAGTCGTTAATGACGTCGCCCGTCTCCTCCGCCACCTCAAACTCGGGCAGGGCGTGCTCCCAGCCGAGGATGGTGAAGTCGGTGGGGTTGCCGTTCTGGGCGAAGGTCAGATCACGGGGCAGATCGTCCTTGATGTAGCCGTTTGCGTCATAGGGCGACTCGGTGGTCTCAGGTGCGGGGGTGGTGTCAGCGCCGGCGGGTGCGGCCGTGGTGTCGGGCGCATCGGGCTGAACGGGATCTTTGCCGCAGGCGACGGTGAAGGTCAGCATCATGGCGGCGAGGATGAGGGCAAGCAGGCGTTTTGCGTTCATGGCGAGTTCTCCTTTTCTATTTGTTGGTTCTCTATGTACAGGTTTTTGCGTACAGAAAATGGGGCTGCCGGCCGAGGGGATGGGATCAGTTCAGCGTGAAGTCGAAGACGAGCGGGCAGTGGTCGGAGGAGAGCAGGGTCCAGAGGTCGGTGACAATGTCGAATTGCTTGTGGGTGATGCCGTCGCCGGCCGTGAAGATGTGGTCGATGGCGTTGGCGCGGGTCTCGGTGGGGACGACCGCATCGGCCCAGACGCCGAGTTTTTCGTCCAGCACGGGGTAAGCATGGGTGGTGCGGTTGTCGTCGGTGATGGGAGACTCAACCTGCGCATCAACGCCGACCTCATCGAGGCGCTGGTAAGCGACGGTGTTCATGCGGGTATTGAAGTCGCCGCCGAAGATGAAGGGGCAGTTGTGGCGAGCGGTCACATCGGCGACCAGGGTCAGCAGCTCCGCAACATGGGCCTCGCGCAGGGCGTTGCCCTCGGTGCTCTTCTGATAGGCGTGGTGGGTCGAGCAGGCGGCGAAGCGCTTGCCGGATGCCAGCGATTCAAAGACCGCCCAGGTGATGCTCTTGGTCTCGTCGTTGCCGGCCCGGTAGAGGTAGAAGCCGCTTTCGATGACCTTCACCGTCTCCGGATTGTAGAAGAGGGGGGTGTAGTTGACGGCGTTCGACGGCTGATTTTCGGCGATGATCTCGACATAGCCGTAGTTGGCGAGCAGGGTGACGATGCTGTTCACCTTACCCTTGCGGGAGGCGCCGGAGCATTCCTGCAGGCCCAGCACGTCGGGGGCGTAGCCGGCGAAGATCTCTGCCATCATCTGGTTGCGCTGGGTGGTGTCGTTCTCGGGATCGTCTCCCTGACCGGCGCCCCAGACGTTGTGCACCATGAAGCGCAGATCCCCGGCGCGGTTGCCCAGGGAGGGGGAAGCCTTGGCCAGCTCACCGGTGACGTCGCCCGAGAGCGAGAAGGCGGCATTGATGGCCGTGGTGGCCTTGACATTGTCGCAGAAGGCATCGATGGCGGCCTCAATGGCGTAGGGGCTGCCGGCCTTGACCAGCAGGCCGTCGGCGTTGGCCGAGATCTGATAGGTATGGCCGCCCTCGTCCTGCTCGACCTTGATGTACGGGCCGTCGCCGGCCGCGTCAGCTGTGACGATGTCGAGCTGGTAGCCCGAGACGGTGGAAATATGATTGCGGATATACGCAGCAGCGCGCAGCGGCCCGACCGGGCTGCCGGCGGGAATGACGATCTCGGCACGGCCGATGGGCTGGCCGAGCAGGGTCAGTGCCGATTCGCTTTGGTACTTGCCGGTGTGGAAGAGGGTATCTTCTGCGCCGAAGGCGACGGTGCCGCCCTTGCCCTTGACGAAGCCTTCAATGAATGCGTCGATCGCTCGGGCGGTGGTGGCATCATCAAGTCCGCCGATGACCAGCCGGCTGCCGTCGAGCACAACGGTGTACTGCGTCATGCGCAGATCGCGCAGGGCATCCGACTCGGCAAAGCTGGTGCGGCCAATGAGGATGGCTTTCTCGGCGGCATCGGCCCGTTCGGCGGCATCTCCCCAGTCGGTGACGACCTTGAGATTGACCCCCGCTTCGGTGCGGAAGGCGGCGGTCAGCCGGTCAACGGCGGCCAGCGACTCGGTACCGAGCGACTTGGGGCGATAGAGAACAAAATCGGACGCGCCGCCCGATGCGATGACGGTGCGGGGCGCTTCGGTAGTGACGGTGGGTGCGGTGGTGTCGGGTGCGGTGGTGTCGGTGTTGGGTGTGTCGGGCGTTCCGCAGGCGGACAGCATCGTGCAGAGCAAAAGGGCAGCCGCGGCGGCGGAAATGCGCAGAATGGCGGACATGGCAATCACCTCATCGTGGATTTCCCCGGTTTCGATCCAAATATTGCTTATAGGAAAGAACGCAACGGGAACGTATTTAAAGGATACCATAAATCGCGGGAATATGCAAGACATGGTGATAAACTTGCGAAATTTATAAGAAATGCGCAGAAAAGCATGCTAAAATTGTGCATAATCTTTCATATTGGCGTCTAATGACATAACATGACATCAAAATCTCGCATTTTTGCCGAAGGTCGGGGTGCAGAATGACGAAAAAACTTTTTCGCTTTTTGCAAAAAAGCCCTTGCATTATTGCATGAAATGCGGTATAATAAGCTTTACTATCCGAAAATGCCCCAAAAAAATGAATTTGAGGAAACCAAATCATGCAAAAAAACAAAAAAAGCATTGCCGAAACCAAAATTGAGTTCTCGACGACGACCAATCTCATCGAACAGTCGTCCTTCCATTATAATCTGCAGGAGCGCGAAACGCCCAATCTCTACCGTTATCTTTACGATTACGAGTCGATTCCGAAGGTCTCCTTCAACCATCGCGTCGTGCCGATGAATATGCCGTCGGAGATCTGGATCACTGACACCACCTTCCGCGATGGTCAGCAGTCGACCTCCCCCTTCACGGTTGAGCAGATCGTGCACCTCTTCGGGCTGCTGCACAAGCTGGGCGGCCCCCGTGGCCTGATCCGCCAGAGTGAGTTCTTCGTCTACACCGAGAAGGACCGCCGCGCCGTTGAGGAGTGCATGGCGCTCGGTTACGAGTTCCCCGAGGTCACCAGCTGGATTCGTGCCAGTGAGAAGGATTTTGCGCTGGTCAAGTCGCTGGGCATCAAGGAAACCGGCGTGTTGGTCTCCTGCTCTGACTACCATATCTACAACAAAATGGGCCTGACCCGTAAGTCGGCCATGGAAAAATACCTCGGTGTCGTCCGCCAGGTGCTCGATCAGGGCATCCGCCCCCGCTGCCACTTCGAGGACATCACCCGCGCCGACTACTACGGCTTTGTCGTCCCCTTCGCCGAGGCGCTGGTGCGCCTGGGTGAGGAGTACGGCTGCCCCATCCGCATCCGTGCCTGCGATACCATGGGATACGGCGTCACCTACCCCGGCGCGGCCCTGCCCCGCTCGGTCCCTGGCATCATCTACGGCCTGCAGCAGTACGCCGGCGTGACGAGCGATATGCTCGAGTGGCACGGCCACAATGACTTCTATAAGGTGGTCACCAACGCATCGACCGCCTGGCTCTACGGCGCGTCGGGCGTCAACTGCTCGATGCTGGGTATCGGCGAGCGAACCGGCAACTGCCCGCTGGAGGCCATGGTCATCGAGTACGCATCGCTGCGCGGCACCACCGATGGCATGGATCTGCCCACCATCACCGAGATCGCCCGCTACTTCGAGGAGGAGATCGGCTACGAGATCCCGCCCCGCACCCCCTTCACCGGCCGCAACTTCAACGTCACCCGCGCCGGCATCCACGCCGACGGCCTGCTCAAGGACGAGGAGATCTACAACATCTTCAACACCGCCAAGCTGCTCGGCCGCCCGGCCGCTGTCGCCGTCGATTCGCACTCGGGCCTTGCCGGCATCGCCCACTGGGTCAATGGCTTCTTCCGCCTGACGGGTGAGGATTGCATCGACAAGCGCTCCCCCGTTGTTGCCGCGATGAAGGAGAAGGTCGACGCCGAGTACGCCGCCGGCCGCAACACCGTCATGGGCGACGGTGAGCTGGAGAGCATGCTCATGGCCGCCGACTACGGCGAGTACACCAGACTGTCGAGAATCCATCTCAAACATCACGAATAAAGACCGTGGGGGCCCCCTTTTTGAAAAAAGGGGGCCCCCACACCCCCACCGAAAAACTTTCGCGCCCGCCAAACCCGAGGGCGTGCGCGAAAGTTTTTGGGGAGGGGCTCGGGGAGGGGGCTTTTTTCAAAAAGCCCCCTCCCCGATTTCCTTCATTATATTATATATAGCGCTATCCTGCGGCAGTTGGCCAAAAAATCACAAAATTTTGAACTTTTTTTGCCAAACCCCTTGCATTGGAGAGAAAGTTGTGTTATACTATCAGTACGATATTATGTAAAGTAGAAGAGTGGGTTTTGACAAACCCACTCTTCCTTGTTGAAGCGGCGATTTTTTCGCCCGAAAGGAGCTGCCGTTGAAGAAACCTGCAAAGAACATCGCGGCCGTCGTCCGCGCGCTGGCCGAGCCGGTTGCCGAATCGCTGGATCTCATCCTCTGGGACGTCGAGTACGTCAAGGAGGGAAGCGAGTGGTACCTCCGCATCACCATCGATACCGATGAAGGGGTGACCATCGAGGACTGCGAGCGCATGCACCGCGCCATCGATCCCCTGCTCGATGAGGCTGACCCCATCGAGAACAGCTATCATCTTGAAGTCAGCTCCCCCGGCCTTGAGCGCGAGCTCAAGACCGACTTCCACCTGGCCGCCTGCGTGGGCGAGTCGGTTGAGCTCCGCCTCTTTGCCCCGGTGGAGGGCGCGAAGATTTGGTCGGGCATCCTCGCACCGGTCGAGGACGGCAAGATCTGCATCGAGACGGCCGACGGCCCGCGCGCCTTTGACCGCGCCGCGGTCGCCCATATCCGCACCGTCTATGATTTCTCGGGCAGCACGCCCGATTTCGACGAATGAAGCGCGCGCTTGGGCTCGTCGCCGCCGGACTGGCTGCGCTGATGCTGGCCGGCTGTGTGCGGATTGAGGGCATCAGCTTCGGCAGTGCCCGCCGCACGGTTCGCCCCCGCGGCGAGGCGCAGATGTCGATGGACCTGCTGCTCTATGCCGATCAGGTCGGCGATCACACGCTCACCCTTGAGGATATTTATTTCACCGACGGCGGGATTGAGATCACCATCGACCCCGCGCTGGAGGATAACATCACCCTCTCCGCGCCCGAGGCTGTGCTCGATTCGGTCAAGGTTTCGATCGACCACGAGGCCGGTATCATCGCCCTGCGCGGCAATGGCCGGGTGCAGTTTGCCGACGCTGACCTGGAGATCACCCTCGGCGTTCCGGTGAAGCTGCTGACCGTCGCTGGCGGGGCGGAGCTGGACGCTCGCCTGCCCGAGGTCAAGCACTTCACCCTCTGCGTCGACGGCGCACTCGACGGCGACATCGTTTTCGGCGCGCTGGATACACTCGATGCCGAGATCAACGGCGCCGGCAGTCTGGAGCTGGATGGCAGCTGCGGCCAGGCGCTCATCACGGTCAACGGCGCGGCTGACATCGACGCTGACGATCTGCACTGCACCGATGCCGCGATCACCATCAACGGCGCGGGCAGCTGCGAGATTTATGTGAGCGGCACGCTGGATGCCGCCGTCAACGGCATCGGCGCCATCCGCTACCACGGAAACCCCACCACCGTCCGGGAGTCGGGCGGCGGTATCGCATCGGTGTCGCCGCACTGATGCGCAAAAGAGTCAGAATTTTTTACACATAGATGCTAACCGAAAGGAAGAACACCATGAACAAGGAAGTTTTTGCGGCCCTTGACCTGTTGGAGAAGGAAAAGGGCATTCCCAAGGCCTACATGATCGAGAAGATCGAAGCAGCCCTCCTCTCGGCCTACAAGAAGGCGCAGAGCAACAACACCAACGCCCGCATCGTGATCGATCCGGTCAAGGAGGACGTCCGCCTCTACCAGCAGCGCACGGTTGTGGAGGAAGTGGAGAACCCCATCACCGAGATCTCGCTTGACGATGCCCAGAAGATCGCCAAGAAGTACACGCTCGGCACCATCGTGGAGAATGAGATTAAGACCAAGAACCTCAGCCGCCTTGCTGCCACCGCCGCCAAGCAGGTCATCATCCAGGCGATCCGCGAGAAGGAGCGCTCGATGGCCATCGAGGTCTATGAGAGCAAGCGCGAGGAGATCATCACTGCCACGGTGCTCAAGATCGACGACTCGGACGGCGCCATCGTGCTGGCCACCGGCACCTCCAACGTCGTGCTGCCCAAGAGCGAGCAGATCCCCGGCGAGACCTTCCAGGTCGACCAGCGTGTCAAGGTGTTCATCTCCGAGGTGCTCAAGAACCGCGAGACCCAGCGCGGCCCGCTGGTTACCCTCTCCCGCGTGCATCCGGGTCTGGTCAAGCGGCTGTTTGAGCTGGAGATTCCCGAGATTCAGGACGGCGTGGTGCTGATCAAGGCCGTTGCCCGCGAGGCAGGCTCGCGCACCAAGATCGCCGTGATGAGCCGCGACCCCGACGTTGATCCGGTCGGCGCCTGCATCGGTAATCACGGCATGCGTATCGCCGGCATCATCGACGAGCTGCGCGGCGAGAAGATTGATATCATCAAGTACAGCGAGGATCCGGCTGAGTTCATCGCCGCCGCGCTGGCACCCGCCCAGGTCCGCTCGGTCACCATCGAGGAAGAGCGCGTCTGCCGTGTCACGGTCGCGCCCGACCAGCTCTCGCTGGCCATCGGTAAGATCGGTCAGAACGCAAGACTGGCCGCGCATCTGACGGGGTATAAGATTGATATTAAGGCGGAGTAAGGTCGTGGGGCGCTGCCCCACACCCCGCCGGGGTGCCTTTTGAAAAAGGCGCCCCGGACCCCGCGAAAACTTTCATATATTTGATATATCGGAGGCGAGACGGATGAGTCAACAACCGAAGAAAGTACGCAAGATTCCCGAGCGGCAGTGCATGGGGTGCAACGAGAAGAAGCCCAAGCCCGAGCTGCTGCGGGTGGTACGCGACCCGGAGGGTGCGGTATCGCTCGATTTCACCGGCAAAAAGTCGGGGCGGGGTGCGTATATCTGTCGCGATGTCGCCTGTCTGCGGAAGGCCCGCAAGACCGGACGGCTGGCGCGGAGCCTGGAGTGCGAGATTCCCGATGCCGTCTTCGCGCAAATGGAGGAGGAGCTGGAGCGTAATGCAGAACCGTCCTGACCGTTCACTGGCTTTTCTCGGCCTGTGCGCCCGTGCGGGGCGGCTGATCTGCGGCGTACCGCTGATCTGCGACGCCATGCGGGCCGGCCGGCGGGGGAAGATCCCGCTGCTGGTCGTCGAGGCCGCCGACACCTCCCCCAACACCCACAAGCGCATCACTGACCGCTGCGCGTACTACGGGACCGAGGTTCTGCGCAGTTCGGCCGATGGGGGCGAGCTTGCCCACGCGGTCGGGCACAGCGGTGTGCTGGCGGCGGTTGCCGTCACCGACCGATCGATGGCTGACGCGCTGCGCGCCATGCTCGTGCAGTCGGGATGAGCGTCACCGACAACTATCCTACGCATTAGGTTTGTATAGATTATCCCGTTTGTGGGTCACTACCGAAAGAAAGGATGCTGCTTCCACAGTGCAGCAAGGTACAAAATATGGCACAAAATTCGCAATATCGCGTGAATCAGTTTGCAAAGGATCTGGGCGTCAAGAGCAAGACCATCATCGATCTGCTCGCCGAGCAGAAGATTGAGGTCAAGACCCAGTCGCCGCTGGAGGGGCATGAGTTCAACGTCATGTTCGACGCGCTCACTCGCCAGAACCAGATCGAGGGCATTGACGATTATCTGGACGGCAAGACCAAGATCGTGGTCAAGCGTGCAGCAGCCCCCAAGGCTGAGCCGAAGGTTGAGGCTGTGCCTGAAGTCAAGGTTGAGCCGAAGGTTGAAGTGAAGCCTGAGCCCAAGCCTGAGCCCAAGCCCGAGTCCAAGCCTGAGCCAAAGCCTGAGCCCAAGCCTGAGCCGAAGCCTGAGCCGAAGCCTGAGGTGAAGCCTGAGCCGAAGCCTGAGCCGAAGCCTGAGCCGAAACCCGAGCCCAAGCCTGAGCCGCAGCGTCCGCAGGGCGGCCGCGATCTGCGCAAGCCCGGCGAGCGTCCGCTGCGTCAGCCGCCTATCGAGCGTCCGCAGGGTGATCGCCCACAGGGTCAGTACGGCCAGCAGCGTCCGCAGGGTGATCGCCCGCAGGGTCAGTACGGCCAGCAGCGCCCGCAGGGTGACCGTCCGCAGGGTCAGTATGGCCAGCAGCGTCCGCAGGGTGATCGCCCGCAGGGTCAGTATGGCCAGCAGCGCCCGCAGGGTCAGTATGGCCAGCAGCGTCCGCAGGGCGGCCGCGACCACCGCGATCCCGATCGCCAGCAGTCTGCACCCAAGCCGAAGTTCCAGCCGCAGGCTATCGTCCGCGGCCAGACGCCGAAGGGCACTGAGGCCAAGCGCAAGACCGGCGAGACCCGCATTGTGGATACGCGTACCACCGTTGTCGACCTGTCCAAGTACGATGAGCGCCTCGACCACTACGCCGCCGACGGCCGCCACGACAACGTCCGCACCGACCGCCAGAAGGTCAAGAAGAAGAACAACGCCGACGCCGCTTCCAAGGAGCGCGCGGCCATGGATAAGCTCCGCCGCAAGGAGGCCATGAAGGCCAAGCAGCAGCCCCTTCAGGTGGCGCTGCCCGAGGAGATCACGGTCGGCGAGCTGGCATCCCGCCTCAAGGTCACGGCCGGCGAGGTCATCAAGCGTCTGATGAAGCTGGGCGTCATGGCGACCCTCAACCAGACGGTCGACTACGACACCGCCTACCTCATCGGTGATGAGCTGGGTGCCATTGTGACCAAGGAAGTGGTCGTCACCATCGAGGAGCGTCTCTTCGACGAGAGCGAGGACAGCGAGGAGACCCTCGTCCCGCGCAGTCCCGTCGTCTGCGTCATGGGTCACGTTGACCACGGTAAGACCTCGCTGCTCGACGCCATCCGCCACACCAGCGTAACGGCAGGCGAGGCCGGCGGCATCACGCAGCACATCGGCGCATACCGCGTCAAGGTCGGCGATAAGGAGCTGACCTTCCTCGACACGCCCGGCCACGAGGCCTTCACGGCCATGCGTGCACGCGGCGCGCAGTCGACCGATATTGCGATTCTCGTTGTCGCTGCCGACGACGGCATCATGCCGCAGACCGTCGAGGCGATCAACCACGCCAAGGCTGCCGGCATTGACATTGTGGTCGCCATCAACAAGATGGATAAGCCGACCGCCAATCCCGACATGGTCAAGCAGGCGCTCACCAACTACTCGCTCGTTCCCGAGGAGTGGGGCGGTGACGTCATCTGCTGCCCTGTCTCTGCCCTGACCGGCATGGGCCTGGACGATCTGCTTGAGAACGTCCTGCTCGTTGCCGAGATGAAGGATCTGAAGGCTAACCCGAACCGCCGTGCGAAGGGTCTGGTCATCGAGGCCAAGCTGGACAAGGGCCGCGGCCCGGTTGCCACTGTCCTTGTGCAGAACGGTACGCTCCACGCGGGCGATATCGTCATTGCCGGCACGGCAGTCGGCCGCGTCCGCGCCATGACCGACCACAACGGCCGTCAGCTCAAGGAAGCAGGCCCGTCGGTGCCGGTTGAGATCATCGGTCTTGCCGAGGTCCCGCAGGCAGGCGACGAGTTCAACGCCGTTGAGGACGAGCGCATGGCCCGTACCCTCGCCGAGCAGCGCCGCGACAAGGCGAAGGAAGAGGTCTTCCGCGCCAACGCCCGCGCCAACCTCGACGATCTGTTCAGCCAGATCAAGGAGGGTGTCAAGGAGCTGTCGATCATCGTCAAGGCCGACGTCGGCGGTTCTGCCGAGGCGGTCAAGGCGTCGCTGGAGAAGATCACCAACGAAGAGGTCAAGGTCCGCGTGATCCACTCGGCCGTCGGCGGCATCACCGAGGGTGACGTTATGCTGGCTGCCGCGTCCAACGCGATCATCGTCGGCTTCAACGTCCGTCCCGACAAGGCTGCGCTTGACTCTGCCGAGCGCCAGAATGTCGATATCCGTACCTACCGCGTCATCTACGAGTGCATCGAGGAGATCGAGGCCGCCATGAAGGGTATGCTGGCGCCCGAGTTCCGCGAGGTTCTGCTCGGTCACGCCGAGGTTCGCCAGACCATTCATGTGCCGAATGTCGGTACGATTGCTGGTTCCTATGTGCAGGACGGTAAGGTTGCCCGCAACGCGCAGATCCGCGTCGTTCGCGACGGCATCGTGATCTACGAGGACAAGATTTCGTCCCTGAAGCGCTTCAAGGACGACGCCCGCGAGGTCGCTGCCGGCTTCGAGTGCGGTATTGGTCTTGAGAAGTTTAATGATATTAAGGAAGGCGACGTGCTGGAGGCCTTTATTATGGAGGAAGTTGCGCGGTAAAGGTCGTGGGGGCCGGCCCCCACACCCCCGCTGGGGAGCTTCTTGAAAGAAGCTCCCCAGACCCCGCAAGAACTTTCAGAAAGGAGCGATTTCTTTGACACACGAAAAGTCCTGCGGCGCGGTCGTGATGCGCCGCGACGGTGAGCGTATCTTTGTGCTGATGATCCGGCACAAAAAGGGCGGACATCGCTCCTTCCCCAAGGGGCATGTCGAGCGGGGCGAAAGCGAGAGACATACTGCCGAGCGCGAGGTCAACGAAGAGACCGGCGCGGTGATTCAGATCCGCGAGCGCTTCCGTGTGCCCATCCACTATTCCCCCATGCCGGGCGTGGAAAAAGAGGTCGTCTATTTCCTCGCCTTCACCGATGATCCCGCCATCCGCCCCCGCGAGGGCGAGATCGCCGAGGTCGCATGGATCCCCCTCGAGCGCGCCGAAGCCGCACTCTCCCACGATAACGACCGCATGGTCCTCCGCTCCGCCCGCCGCTACCTGCGCAGGATGGAGCAGCGGGGGAGGTAAGGCCGCGGGGGTCCCCCCCGCACCCCCGCCAGCCCCTTTTTTGAAAAAAAGGGGCTGGACACCAAAAAACTTTCCAAATAAAAGATTGACCTTTGTGCGCATCAAATTTGCTTGGCACAAAGGTCAATCTTTTTTGAAAGTTTTCGCGGGGTCTGGGGGGCCTTTTACAAAAGGCCCCCCAGCAGGGGTGTGGGGGCCGGCCCCCACGACCTCACACCCAGTCCCACTCCGGAACAAACTGTTCGCCGACCGAGTCTGCTGACTGGGCGTAGCCGTCGAAGGGGGCGGCGGCGCGGCGGACGGTGTCGTATTCGAAGGTGGTGACGGTACGGCCCAGGGGCGGGGCGAGATGCAGCGCGGCGGGGGGCGTATACTGGCGCATGAGCGACAGGCGGATGGCGGCGGGGTCGACGGTCTCGGCCAGGCGCTCGAGTGCGGTGACCGAGTCGCGGCGGCCGCCGGGCAGGACGAGGTGGCGGACAATGACGCCGCGGGTGACGGTGCCGTCGTCGGCGAAGGCGGGCGGCCCGGCCTGGGCGGCCATCTGCGCGATGGCGGCGAGGGCGACGTCGGGGTAGTCGGCGGGCGCACCGCAGGCCAGCGCGGCCTCGGCGGTGCCGTACTTGAGATCGGGCAGCCAGACGTCGACGTAATCGGCCAGCGCCCGGACGGTGTCGGGCGATTCGTAGCCGCCGCAGTTGTAGAGGATGGGGATGCGCAGCTGCGGGCGGGCGAGGTCGAGCGCGGCGATGACGGTGGGCAGGTAGTGGGTGGCCGTCACGAGGTTGATGTTGTGCGCCCCGCGGTCCTGCAGAGCGAGCATCAGGTCAGCAAGCTCGGCGGCGCTGACCGGCCGTCCCGCGTCCCCGTCTCGGCTGATGCGGTGGTTCTGGCAGAAGGGGCAGCGCAGGGTGCAGCCGCAGAAGAAGACCGTGCCCGAGCCGCGCCGTCCGCTGACCGGCGGCTCCTCGCCGAAGTGCAGGCCGGCGCGGGCAACGTGCGCGACGTCGCCGCAGCCGCAGAAGCCCCGCGAGACGGTGCGGTCAACGCCGCAGGCGCGGGGGCAGAGGGTACAGGGGGTGTAAGTGAGCATGATTTACCTCGCGTGGAATGGATGGCACCATTATAGCACAAATCGGCGCAAATGGCAACCGCAGAAAATTTCTCCGCGCACTTGCGAAACGGTGCGCACTGTGCTATAATGGTGTCATCGGTGCCCGACACCAACCCAAACGGAGGAAAGACATGGAATCCTATATCAACATCGACAAGAATATGATCGTCAACACCACCATCGGCGACGTTGCGGTGACCTGGCACGACGTGCGGCAGGCGCCCTTTTCGCTGCATGGCTTCTGGCAGCCGCAGACCGAGGAGATCTTCCGCCGCGTGCCTGCCGACGTGGCGGCGGCCACCAGCCCCGGCGTCGACAAGCTCAGCCGCGAGTCGGCGGGCGGCCGCGTGCGCTTTTCGACCGACTCGCCCTACATTGCCATCCGCGCGAAGTACCGCGTGGTGGGCCGCTCCTCGCACCTGAGCCTGATCTCGACTGCCGGCTTTGACCTGTATATCGACGGCACCTTTGGCAGCCGCTTCATCCGGGAATTCCGGATGCCCTACGACATGACCGATACCTATGAGCAGATCGTTCATCTTGACGGCGAGACAATGCGCTCGTTCACGATCAACTTCCCCGTGCACGCCGTGGTCGAGACGCTGGAGATCGGCCTGAAGCCCGACGCCGCGCTCGGCGCCGCGCAGCCCTACCGCGATTTTGCCCCGGTGGTGTTCTACGGTTCGTCGATCGTGCACGGCACGGCGGCCAGCCGACCGGGGTGCATCTACCCCGCGATCTTCTCCCGCACGCTGAATCTCGACTTTGTCAACCTCGGCTTCTCGGGGCAGGCGAAGGGCGAGGCGGCGCTTGCGCGCTGGATGGCGACCCTGCCGATGAGCGTGTTCGTCTGTGACTACGACCACAACGCGCCGACGGTGGAGCATCTGGAGGCAACGCACTATCCGCTCTACGAGATCATCCGCGAGAAGAACCCCGACCTGCCCTACGTCATGATCACGCGGCCGAATTACTGGACGCATCCCCGCATGCGGGAGAACATCCTCCAGCGCCGGGATGTGGTCATGGCCTCCTACCTGCGCGCGCGTGCGGCGGGGGACAAGAACGTCTACTTCATCGACGGCATGAGCTTCCAGATCGAGCCGCACCAGTATGAGACGACGGTCGATGCCACGCATCCCAACGATCTCGGCTTTGTCCGCATGGCGGACAGCATCGGTACGCTGATCCGGCATATTTTGGAGCAGTAACCTCCGCGCGCAAAAAAGCAGCCCTGCAACGTGAGTTGCAGGGCTGCTTTTCTTTGGGTGAAGCGTGCCATCACGCCCGCTTAATGCGCGACGCTCTTGAGCTCGGCCAGCTTCTCGACGAAGTCCTCGAAGGGGGCCTTTTCTCGGAGCATGGTGCAGAAGTCCTCGATCATGGCCACGTCGGCGTCGTCGGTGATGGCGCAGTACTTGGCCAGCGCCGCGCGGACGCCCTCGGCCTTGACGCAGGACGAGATCTCGACGGCGGCCGCATCGGTGGGCTCGTCGTAGAGCAGACCTGCGGCGATGCCGATGGCGATGTGGGCGGGAACGCCGCCGTGCTTGCGCACCAGCTTGAAGGCGCCCACCAGGCGGTCATGCTCGCTGAGCTTGCGCTTGGGGTCGCGGCCGACGCGGGCAAGCGAGTCGACCAGCAGCTTGTTTTCGAAGCGGACCATCAGATCCTCGACGAACTGCAGGGTGTCATCCAGCGACGCGCCGTGCTCCTTCGCCAGCGCGCGGGCCGACTCGATGAGCGCACGGGTCAGCACATACTTGATCTCGCCGTCGGTGGCGGCCTCGAAGATGAAGCCGTAATTCTTCTGGTAAGCGTAGTAGGCCATCAGCGCGTGGCCCATGTTGTGGATGAGCAGCTTGCGCTCGATGAAGTAAGCGAAGGGGGAGAAGGCGACCAGCCCTGCGATTTCGGGCAGGGGAGCGCCGATCGGGCGGAAGCCGGCCAGGTCGCAGGGCAGCTCGCTGTAAGGCTCAGCGCAGACGGCCAGCGAATTGGCGGCGAGGATGTCGGCGGGGGTGGGGGGCACGGTGCGGCCGACCGACACGCAGACCAGGCCAATGTTGGCGGCGAAGTAGTCGAGGCAGTCGGGCGAAAGGTGCTTCAGCAGCTCGGCGCGCAGGAACTCGTTGGAGCCGATGAGGTTCTCACAGATGAGGATGTTCATCGGGGCGGCGCCGTTGGCGCAGCGCAGCTCGATGGCGCGGGCGATGAGGGGCGCGACCAGGGGCAGGATGTTGACGCCCAGTGCGGTGGCCATGATGTCGGCCTCGGCGATGGCACGGACGACAGCCTCGCTGTCGCGGCCGTTGATGGCATCGAGGTTCTCGACCCACTCGACCTGATACTCGGTGCCGTGGGTGACGTAGATGGGGTACTTTCCTGCGGTGTTGAGAGCATCAACGACGGCGGGATTGACGTCAATGAAGGTGGTATGGAAGCCGGAGAGGAAGAAGCGCTGGCCGATGAAGCCGCGGCCGATATTGCCGGCGCCGTACATGATTGCGTTCATGGGATAGACCTCGTTTCGTTTGATATGGTTTGTGAATATAATAACAAAATTTTCGGCAAAATGCAAGAGGGAGAGCGAAGATTTTTCGCTTAGTCAGCGGCGGGCGGCGACGCCCAGCACGCGCGCACCGATATAGAGGGCCATGCTGCCGCAGACGGCGAGGATCAGCCCGACGGAGTTGCCGAAGATGCCGCAGAGCGAAGCAGCGGGCAGGGTCTGGGCCAGGAAGAGGTAGATGGTGACCCCCGCACCCTCGCCGGCCAGCGCCAGCACGCCGCCGATCAGTGCCCAGACGGCGTAGGTGGCGATGTCTCCCCGGCCTGCCCCGGCGAAATAGGCGGCAATCCGCCCCTCACCGCGGGGCAGATCGGCCTCGCGCAGGGTGGCAACCAGCACGGCCAGCGCAAAGGGGATGGCCGTCACCAGCGCCGAGAGGGCGCGGGCGGCGTTGCCCTCGGGAATCGCCCCGGCCGCACCCAGAGCGGCGGCCAGCAGAAAATAGCAGAGGGCCGCGATGAGATTGCAGAGAAAATACTGCAGGAATCGGTTAAAATAGGCGTTGTCTTTCATGGCAATCAGAACAGCTCAATCATTTCCTTGGGCGAGTGGGCGAGGTTGCGGACGCTGCCGTCGGGGGTGATGGCCACCATGTCCTCGATGCGGCAGCCGTAGCGGCCCTCGAGGTAGATGCCCGGCTCGACGGTGACGACGTGCCCGCGCTTGAGCACGGCGCCCTCGGGGGCGACGCGGGAGAGGCGGGGCGCTTCGTGGATGTACATCCCGACGCCGTGGCCGAGTCCGTGGCCGAAGGCGCCGCGGTAGGCGGGGACGGCATCGATGATCTCGCGTGCGGCGAGATCAAGCGCGCGGCAGGAAG
>JAFWBJ010000133.1 GCA_017507145.1 Clostridia bacterium
AAACAGCCTGTTTTTGCGATTTCTTTGCAGAGAGCAGCGAGGGATGATGCAAGAATCTTGTACGAAGTTGCAAAATCGCGCATCGGAGCAATGCAAAAGGGACTGTCGCGTGAGCGGCAGCCCCACTGAACCAGCGGCAACAAAGCCGCCTATTCAGAAATTCCGAAGGGATATGACGCGATGTTTGATGGTTTGGGGCTGAAAAAGCCCCAAATGGCGCTGTTTCAGCTGTCCAATCAAACTCGACGGAGTGTCGTGCAAATCAGCGAGCCCCCCGCACGGTATTGATTTTTCTCCATCGTTTACTGCGGCTCCTTTTCCTGCGCCCCCACGGCCTCGGCAATCAGCCGCGCCACATCGACCGCGCCCTCGCCGAAGATGTACGCAATGGCCGCCGTCACCGCACAGCGCATCGCCGCTACGCTCTCGGGCGTCAGCTCCTCGCCGCACAGCGCCATGATCAGCGCCGAAAGCCCCGCGAGCACAGCCGCCCACAGCTTGCGCGAACTCAGCTTCTCTTTTAATTTTTCCATCATTTCCGTTTCCTCCTCAAATATCTCGATATAAGTTTTGATTCTTCTGTCTTTTTGCGCCCGACATCTGTGTCGGCCGCAGATTCACGCCGTATCGGTTCAAATTCTCCACCCCACTCTTGACGGCATAGGAGATGAACACACCGAGAATGGCCGTCACCGCCGTCTGCGATAGGCTCTCGGCAATCTCAAACCGCCCGAGGTAGGCCAGCACATAACTGCACCACACCCACCCGCAGGCATTGATCAGCACCGCCGCAACCGCGATCTTCGTGAAGCTGTCAAGGAACTTGCTTTTGCTCGTAATCTTCTTGCCGGAATTACGAACGTTGTCAACGCGTTTCATCAAGCCCTCCCCATCAGCTTTGCCAGCCGGTGCAGGAAGGTCACCATCTGCCGCCGCGTGCAGGGCTCGTCCAGCATCAGATTGCCGTTGCCGTCGCCGTAGATGATGCCGTTCGCGGTCGCCCACGCAACCGCCTCATCACTCCATGCCGTGCTGGATTCTTCCGGTTCTACGGCAGGCGCGCCGATGACGCCGATCTCGTTGTCGATGCCGAGATATGCCGCCGCGTCCAGCTGCCGGTTCGCGCCGTCCCGCACCTCAAAGTGCAGATGATCGCCGGTGCTGTATCCCGTCGAACCCATGATGCCGAGAATATCACCTGCAGCCACACGCTGTCCGGCCCGCACGCGCCGCTCGGCCATGTGGCAGTAGTAGATGTAGTTGCCGTCCTCGCCCAGCACACAGACGTAATTGCCCCATTGCCAGGTGGCGTTGCTGCGGTCTGTCACCATCTGCGACACCGCAACGGTGCCGGCGACCGACGCGCGGATGACATAGTCCTCCCCCACCAGATCAAGTCCGCCGTGCCAGCTTCCCTGTGCGCCGGTGATCGGATCGGTGCGGTATCCGTAAGGCGACGTCACGCGGATTCGCCCATCAAAAGGAAGTCTCGCCATGCTCACTCCTCCTTCATCTCTTTCCAGTCCTCAAGGTGCTGGATGCGCTTCTCGTGGTTGTCGATCTCAATGCCGTGCTTCTCCACACGGCACTCCAGCGCCTTGTGCGCCTGGTTGTAGGTCTCGCGGAATTCTTTCAGCGTCGTCTTCAGCTCCACCATCGCCGCCGTGTTCCTCGAGATCACCGTGCAGAAGGTGACCAAAAACCCGCCGATGGTGATCAGCCCCGCCACAATTTCCCAGGTCATATCCTCTCTCCTTTCTTATCCGGACATGTACCCCTGCGTTTTGCTCTGTTCTTGCTGTGATTGTCCTTGGTATTTGTCATATTTCTCCTGTTCTTTGTTCTTTTGCGACTGTCCGCCCTTCCCGTCAGCACACCTCATCCCGGTCGGCAAAATCATGGCCGAAGTAAACCAGCAGGCCGCGTGTGCCGAGGTTTTCCAGGCACTCTGTGTGATAGTCCTCGCCGTCCACGCATGCGCTCGGCTCATGCCGGTAGATGCGCTGACGGCAAATCGGGCAGATGCCCATCGCTCGGACATCTGCATTCGGACATGCGCCCGGGCAGACGATCTGCCTGCAAATGTCACACATCTCTGTCTATTCTCCTTCTCGAATGAAATTGCGTGGTGAAAAATCACGATTCGTGATCAACTTGTGGTGAAAAGCGCGCCCTCCCCTCTTGATTCCCTTCCCATAATCCGGGAGCATCATCGGCAGGTGGGCACGAAGATTATTCACGAATCGTGATCGTACTGCTATTATATCACAAAATGGCGCATTTGTCAAGATCAAACGGGACTTTTCTTCACTTTTTGTGATTTTTTGGTTGACATCCCCCACAAAATGTGTTATGATAGTAGCAGAGAAACCAAAAGGACGGTGATAACCTTGCGCGCAATCGCACAGCGAATCAAACAGCTCCGCACCGAACGGGGGATGACCCAGGAAGAATTGGCATTTGCCCTCTCCGCACGCCGGAAAATTTCCAAGAGTGCCATTGGCATGTACGAAACCGCCCGCCGCGAGCCGGATATCGAAACCATGGAAGCACTGGCTGACTGCTTTGGGGTGGACATGGACTATCTGCTCGGCAAAACCGATCACAAAAACCGCCGTGCATGGCTGATGGAACAGCATCCATCGCTGGCTGCCTTCGCCGATGCTGATGCGATTCTTCCCCTGCCCAGGACTAAAAAAGTCCCCCTGCTCGGCACCATCGCCTGCGGTGAGCCGATATACGCAGAAGAAAACACGGCAGAATATCTCACCGTGCCCGAGGAAATCGAGGCTGATTTCTGTCTGCGCTGCAAGGGTGACAGCATGATCGGCGCGCGCATCTGCGATGGGGACATTGTCTATCTGCGCGCGCAGGAGAGTGTCGATAACGGACAGATCGCCGCTGTTGTCATCGGCGATGAGGCCACGCTCAAACGGGTCTACCTCGCCGACGGAAAGATCACGCTGGCCGCCGCGAATGAGGCGTATGCGCCGCTGGTTTATGTCGGGGATGAAATGGGGCAGGTGCGCATCATCGGCCGCGCCGTGGCCTTCACCAGCCATATCCGATAAGCTGCCCCAAACAAGGAAAACCGTGCCCCATCCGAGACGGATGGGCACGGTTTTTGATTTTATCTTATGTTTGCCAATGCGAGGAGGTCGGATTACGATCCTTCAAGCATTGCCTTGACGCTGCGCTCAAGCAGTTTTGAGTAGACGTTGAAGTTCATCGCCATCGTCGAAGCGATCTGGCCGCCGTTGTTGAAGCAATCGCGGACGTCACCGTCGATACCGATCTTGTTGGAGAAGACGAGTGCCAGGTCGAGCACAACGTGCTCGTAGATGTAGTCGAACATCTCACCCGAATCCGCATCGCGGGAATCGCGGGTCTTGATCATCTGCTCGATGAAGACGGGACGAATGTTGTGGTAGGAGTAGAAGGCCATATCCTCCAGCAGGCTGGCCGTCAGCTCAAAGTCAAAATTGGAAACCGGCACCGACATTGCGCTGGAATGGTCGATATGAATCGAGGAAATATAGTCTTCCTGCGCTTCGCTTGCCTTCGGCATGGGCAGAACGCCGAAATCGACTTCCATGTTGCGCAGGTTCGGCAGGCTGTAGGAGGCCTCGATGTAGAACAGCGACTGGCCGTCACGGAACTTCTCAGCCAACTGCGTGCCGCCGTAGCCATAGTGATTTGCGTTGAATACATAACCTGATGCGTTCGCAAAGTTGACCAGCTTCTCGAGGTAGTTGATGGTGGATTCCTTGGTCGAGACAAGCTCGGGAACGTCATCGGCATTCTTGACGATCATCAGACCCCCGCCACCATAGAAGAGGGGCTGCCAGGAATAGCTGTTGAGCGCCATCCCGAATGCGTCCTCGGCGTCGATCGACTGGCTGCCGTTGAGGTCGGAATAGATGTCGGTGCAAAGTGTATTCATCTTATCGAAGGTCCACTTGCCCTCACGAACCAGGTCATAGAGGTTTTCGATCTTGTTCTCCTCGGCAACCTTCTTGTTGAAATAGGTAATGCCGATCGCGTGGAAAGCGGCGATGTTCACGTCAGAGGGGCAGAAGAAGTTCTTGCCCGAGAGCGAGGTGGCATCCATAATGTGGCCCATCCACCAGGGCTGCTCAAACTGAACGATGTCATCGTACTCATGCATCTCGACCAGATACTGCTGCTGTGCCCAGGTAACATTGTGCTTAACTGAGCTGACGATGATGTCAAATTCACCGTTGTTGGACAGGACTTCCTGGTTGACCATATTGACGATATCGTCCTTATCTGTCGCATGAACCACAAGCGTGCAGTTATAGCGATCCTCAATGATCATGTTGCGCTTGCGGATCGCGTCATTGAGCAGGTCGCCCGTGGTCTCTTCCGCCAGGATCTCGTGATAGGGATACATGTAGGCGTAAGGCGCGCGGGTGATGATCGACAGTTCATTGTTGCCCATGTCGATGGGGGTCACCGAAGAGGTCAGCTTAGTTTCGGCAGGCTCGGTTTCATCGGGAACGGCGGTGGTGACAGCTGCAGGCGTTGTGGCAGACGGCTGGCCGCTGTCCTTGGCACAGGCGATCAATGCGCTGCTCATCATCAAGAGGCAGAGCAGGATTGCCATGACACGCCGGAAATTCGAATGCAGCATGGTTATTCTCCTTTCGAAAATCAGATCGCCGTACGGCTGCCGGCAGCATCAAAGCCACCGCTGCGGCCATCGGCATTATCGCTGAGCCAGAATGCCCAGAAGGAAGCGTTCTCCAGCGTAAAGCGGAGGCGGAAGGTCTTGAGCTGTTCGTCGGTCGGCAGGCGGCCGTCCTTCCAGCACAGCTCGGTGCGGGTGCTGTCGCCGGTGAAGGGAATGCAGTCGTCCAGCGTAAAGCCGGGGGCCGGATTGCCCTCTGCGTCCAGCAGTTCTGCGCGCAGGCTTCCCTGCTCGCCAGTCTTGGCATTGATGAAGAGACGGTTCTTCCCTTCTGCCACCGTCAGACGCTCGGTCATCATGCTGCCGCTGCCTTCCAGCGATGCAAAGCCGTCGCGGCGCAGCTTGGCGATACCGGTCGCACTGTTGTCGTGCATACCGTTGAGATGCAGGGCGGTGAGGTTGGAATCCTTCATCACCGAACGGCCGGGGCCGCCGGCAAAGCCGATATAATAGAACCAGATTTCATCCTCGTGAACGGTGCACAAACCGCCAACCGACTGCACATAGCCGCGGTCCCAGTTGCCCTCGGTGCGGGAAGCGGGAATAAACGCCTTGCGGTCGGGCCGGCTGAAGTGGAAGCCGTCGCGGGAGTAGCATGCCTGCAACTCGGTGATCTTCGGCACGTTGTATTTCTTGCAGTCGCCGTTCTCGGGACCATAGTGCAGCTGGAACATGCCCAGCATGATGCTCTCATAAGCGACAGCATCAAAGTTGTAAAGTTCGGGTGTGCGCTGGATGTACGGATCGGGTTTGTCAAGATGGTCAGGACGCATCCAGTAGACCTTCTCGGTCGTACCGTCCTCACGGTCCCATACCGCGCCGTCAAGGAAATCGTCACATTCGCGGTAATAGCGAAGTCTGAGCTTGGGGTCAGTCGGAAAATGGCGGATCGAATAAACCCACTTGCGGCGGAAGGGGTTGTAGAACATCGTTGAGCGGTCCTGCAGCGGAGAGGTGAAGGTCGGCTCGCTCCAATGGATGCCGTCGGCCGAGACGTAAGCACGGCCCGGCATCATGCCGCCCGGCTCACGGAAGAACATCTTATACCGCTGGCTGGGATCGGTCGTATCGTAGTCGATGAAGACAGCAGAAGAGTCGGCATCCACCCCCGGTATGATCTCGTTGGTACCGGGCACGACGTCAAGCTCGGGTCTGACCCAGTTGAGGCCATCCTCGCTCTCGGCGTATGCCATGCGGTGCAGCCAGCCGGCCTCATACCACATGCAGTACTTACCCTTGAACTTATCATACCAAACACCGCCGCTCTTGGGGCAGGTGCAGGGGAGGGTCGCCTTCTCAAGCGGCGTCTCGGCGCGCATAATGGGATTGCCCTCGAATTTAACCGGACGATGGCAGACGCGCTTGAGATCGGATGAAGCGATCAGAAAGTCATCGACGAACAGCTGACGGCCGACGGTGATATCGATCACCTCGGGCTTCTGCTCCAGATACGGCACCTCCATCACGCGGGTGGTAAAGATGTCGCGTTTGGGCGGCCACTCGTCAGGCAGAACAATGTTGTTATACAGTTTTTCCATGTTCAGACACCTCGGTTTTTCTGCGCAGGCGCAATCAGTTGATGCCCAGCTCCAGCTCGATGCGGTCGGCCAGCTGCTTCATCTGATCGATGCACATGCAGTGATAGGGGGTCATCTTGCGGTTGTCGGCCGAGCGGGCCAGCGTGGTCATGGGGACCCCCTCGAAGCGGTCAAGGTGATACTTGGCCGTGCAGGGATAGTCCAACACCTCGGTGAAGGCTGCCATCGACAGGAAATCGTGGACATAGTCAGCCTTCTCAGGCTGCTGCTTGAAGTTCTCCCACAGCCAGACGTAGAGCGCCGGGTGGAAGTTGCACATCACGCCGCAGTAGCCCCATGCGCCGTCGCGGATGGTCCGGAGCAGGGTCTGTGCGTTGGCGTTGAAGAGGCCGACGCCGGTGCCGTCGAGGATCTGAAGACGCTCGCGGATCATGTCTGCATCGCAGCAGGTATCCTTGATGAAGCCAAATCGGCCGGTGGAAGCGATCCAACGCAGCATGGTGGGGGTCAGCAGACGCTTGTAGGGCAGCGGGCACTCATAGGTACCGAGGGTAATGTCATCCGGCAGGTTCTCCAGCAGATGCGCCGTGTCGGCGATCCAGCGCTCGTCGCCGGTATTGGCGATGTCGGAGCGGTTGGTAATCAGCACCAGGGCATCCACGCCGGTCTCGGCGACCGAGCGAAGCTCGTGAATCTGCTCATCGGGGTCCTCGGATACATGTCCCGAAGCGACAACCGACATCGGTGCGCGGCTCTTATCGGTGCGCGCCAGTGCATCGGCAGTCTCCTTGACGGTGCGGGCAAGGCCGATACGGTCAGCGAGCGACAGGAAGCGGATCTCGCTGGACTGGCAGGCGGCAAAAATTCCGTGACAGCCCTTCTTCCAGTACCACTCGGTCAGGGCTTTGACTGCACCCCAGTCTACACGGCCGTCGGCCTGGTAGGGGGTAATCATGACCGGATATGCACCGGTGTTGATAATCTTATTCATGGGTAATATCTCCTAAATGATATTCAAATCGTATAATCAGCCGGCAAAGCCTTCTGCCACATAACCGGCAGCAGTCGCGCCCCGGGAGTCGCCCGAGTCGTCGCTGAGCCAGAAGGAATACAGCGCACCCGATTCAACGCGGAAGCGAATGCGGAAGGCCTGACCGTCAAGCGTCGACAGGTCTCCGCCGGCAAAGGTGATGGCCTGCATGGTGCTGTCCCCCTCTGCGGGGATACAGTCATTGAAGCTGTAGCCGGGCAGGACGGTGCCGTCAGGCGCCAGAATCTCGGCCGAAACCCGACCGGTTGCATTGACATAGAGCGTCGGATACGCGCCCTCGATCGTCAGCGTGTTGGTCAGCAGCTCGCCGCTGCCCTCCATTGAGGCAAAGCCGTCACGGCGCATCGTGGCAAGACCGACCGAAGAGCCGACGTGCATCCCCTTCACGGTGTAGCCGGGCACGATCTCATACTCGCCCGCGAAGCCGGCATAGTAGAAATACATGGTGTCATCATCGTACACCAGACCGCCGCCGACCGATTGGACATAGCCGCGATCCCAGCTGCCTTCGGTGCGGGTAGCCGCAATAAAGGCAGTGCGGTCGGGCCGGTCAAAGTGGAAGCCGTCGCGGGAATAAGCGGCCTGCAGTTCGGTGGTTTTGGGGAAGCGGCCGGTCTTGCAGATGTCATTCTCCGGCCCGTACCAGATCTGGAACATACCAACCATGATGCTCTCGTAGCCGACCGCATCAAAGTTATAGAGCTGGGGGGCAATCAGGCTTCCCTGCTCTCGTTTGTCGCCGTAATCGGTCTTAAGCCAGAACACTTGATTTTCCGAAAAATCCGCGCCCTTGAGCAGGTCATCGCACTCGGCGTAATAGCGTGTGCGCTGAGAAAGCACGGATGCGCCGTAACGCACCTTGGTGCTTCGGCGGATTGAATAGACCCATTTTTCACGGAAGGGGTTGTAGAAGATGGTCGAGCGGTCACCCAGGTTCGCCGTTCTTCCCTTGAGCTGCCAACTGAGTCCGTCGGCCGAAGTATACAGGGAAGCCCCCGTCTCCGCCCCGCCGGGCGCACGCAGGAAGAGCAGATAGCGCTCGTCCAGGTTCTCAGCGTTGTAATTGAGGTAGACCGTTGTGGAGTCCACCTGCGCGTTGGTCAGAACCAGGTTTCCGCCGTTGCTCTGCACGGCAGGGCGATCCCAGTGGATGCCGTCCTGGCTGGTAGCATAGGCGAGGCGATGGTTCCAGCCGGCCTCGTACCACATTTTCCACAGCTTCTCTTCCATATCGTACCAGATACCGCCCGAGATCGGTGCAGCACCCGGGTCAGTCGAGCGCAGTTCAACGGCCGTTTCGGGGAAGAAGATGGGATTCAACGCCGATTTCTCCGGCCGGTGGAAGACCCGCTCCAGATTGGTTTCGGCGATCAGAAAATCGTCAACAAACAGCTGACGGCCGGTGGTGATGTTGATCACCTCGGGCAGATAGCCGCCCTCCTCTGCGCTCAGAAGATAGGGGGGAGTAAGTACACGGTCGTTCTGCGTATCGACATCCTTCGGGGGCCAAACCTCGGGCAAAATGATGCCGTTGTATTCGGTATTTCCCCCCAAAGAGACATCTGGAAGCAGGGCAGCAAGCCCCGCTTCCAGTGCAGCCGTAGTCACCGCAGCAGGAGGAGCGGTTTCACCCGACTCCTCCGGGACTTGCGTCGTTTCGCAGGCAAAGAGCACACATGCACCCATCAGCACCGGCAAAACTGCGGTTATGAACTTATTTCGCATTACGCTTGCGAAGAGCAGCCGTCATGCAAACAGCAGCAGCCATGACAACCAGGGTAAGGGTTACCATCGTGTCAGCAGTTGCAGGGGTAGTGGTAGGAGCCTTGGTAGTCTCGGGAGCCTTAGTGGTCTCGGGAGCCTTAGTGGTCTCGGGAGCCTTGGTGGTCTCGGGAGCCTTGGTGGTCTCTGCAGCCTTCGCAGCGCCGCCGAAAACGGCGATCTCGCGGACTGCAACAGACTTGCTCTCAGGGTTAGCGTAGCTCTCATAGTCACCGGCAGGCTCAGAGATACCGGCAGCCAGCGTGAAAGCGAACCGGACATACTGTGCATTTACACCAACCGCAAAAGCATTGGTGGTGAGAGCAGCCTTGCCAAGGGTATCAGCAGGCATGTTGGTTACCGGAACATAGTCACCACCGGCCATACGCTTAGCAGCGCGGTCCCAGCTGCCGACGAGGGTCCAGTTCACACCGTCATCACTGACGTAGAGGTCACCGGCCTGCGGATAACCGTTGGCATTCGAACCGTTCGAGGTCGAGAAAGCAACAGAATCAATATACATCTGCTTGCCGAAGTTGTAGGTCAGCAGCGAAAAGTAGATGCTGTCATCCTTGCCGGTTTCGCCCTTGACGTTGTAGTGCGTACCGAGCTTGGTGTACCAGGAACCGGCACCGTTGGCCTTCTTGCCGTTGAGCTGTGCGCCGCCCGTATTGCCCGACGTGTAAATACCGTCAGCGATACCGGCAATCGGGCGCTCCAGACCGGTTACACCGATCAGCGAGACGCCATGCTTGATGTCACCGACATCTTCGATCTGCTTCTCGGTCAGAGAATCCGCAGCCCAGGAATCCTCAGAGTAAGCTTCACTGGAAGTCAGGCCGAAGCTGATCATTTCGGTAGTACCGAGCGTATCAATGTTTTTCAGCTCCTTACCCAGGGGCTTGCTTGCAGCAGATGCAGGCAGAAGCATCATGCCGGCGATAAGAATGGACAGGACGAGAGAAAGTACTCTTTTCATCATCTTTTCCTCCACAAAGAAATTTGATCACCAAGACGCATTTGTAAGATTGTCTGATGTCGTAATTTATTATAACATGAGATCAATCCATTGTCAAGATTCCCTTTCCAAATCACTATTCACAAATTATCCGGGCACGTTTTGTGCAATATGTCGAAGATGCTGTAAATCCCGGTAATTCCCCCTTCGTTTCTCTGTTTTTCCTCCAAAAGAATTGACAAATTCCCCCATCTATGATATAATATATTAGAATTGGCTTTAAATAAAATGATCTAATTGAGTAGGAGTTCGCAAGCTGTCCGGGCAGTTCCCTTCCCCGGCTTTTTGCCGATGTTGTAGAACAATTATGAAAACAATCAAGCGAACCACGATCACCGAGCGTGCCGTGGAAGAAATCAAACAATATCTGCTCGCCGGCGACCTCAAGCCGGGAGATAAACTGCTGACCGAGACTGAGTTTTCCGAGCAGCTTGGCGTTGGCCGCTCGACGGTACGGGAAGCCATCCGTACCCTTCAGGCCAAGGGCTATGTTGAACTGCGTCCCGGCCGCGGCGCATTCGCCGTCATCACCTCAAAGGAAGATGAGCTTTCACTCAAAGACACCGCTATCCAGTATTTCCGAAGCAACCAGGGTTCGCTCAAGGACTTTCTGGAGGTCAGAAGTCTGATTGAGCCGTATGCCGCCTCGCTGGCTGCGGCGCGCGCGGACCAGGACATTTGCCAGACTCTGCAGAACATCCACTCCCGCTTCTGCCTGGCCGCAGACCGCCACGCCGATCACGCCGAGCTTGCACAGCTTGAGTTGGAGTTTCATTCGGCAATCGTCTCAGCTTCGGGCAACAAAATGCTCTCCTCCATTTTCCGCCAGCTCTGCCGCACCTTCTCGGTGTATTCGGAGAATTCTTTTTCCGCACATAATTCCATCGAGGCTACCGTCAAAGAGCACACCAATATCATTGAAGCTATCCTGCGCCATGACAGCCTCGCTGCCGAGCAGGAAATGCGTACGCACATCGCCATCTCCAGCGACAATATGCACAACGTGCTTTGAATCCGGCACGCTAAAGCCACATAGGAAATCGCCGCTATCCCATTTTCCTCGGGACAGCGGCGATTTCCTATGTATGGCAATTGCTTTGGGCAATCGCTGCATCGTCCGAAAGCGTTTCCCACTTGCCAACTTCTGCCGTGATCTTTTCGTACTCTGCCTTCACGGTGTCAGCACAATTATACACCGTACATCGATGGTCGATGCAAGAGGTTTTCGAAAAATAATTTTAAAGTTTATTTTATTTCGATTGGACTTGATTTTCTCCTAGATATAGGATATAATAAATCAATTCATCGATCCGGTGCGGGATTTTATCGATTGCCATCAAATATATCGATCACGGAGGCTGTTATGGAATTAAGAAACCTCATCTCTTTTATCTATGTGGCGGAGCTTGGAAGCTTCACCAAAGCTGCCGAGCAGCTTGGTTATTCGCAGTCCACGATTTCCTTTCAGATCAAGCAACTCGAAGAGGAACTCGGCTGTCTGCTGTTTGAGCGAATCAACCACACGATCACCCTCACCGAGCGCGGCCACGAGCTTGTATCCTACGCGCATCAGATCCGCGCACTCACCGATGAGTTCAAGGAAAATCTGGCCGAAGAAAAAGAATGCGGCGGACATATACACATCGTAACCCCAGACTCTGTCTGTGAGGAAATGATCTACAACCACTACATTGATTTTCATAACCGCTATCCCTTGATTTCAATCAAATTTACCACAGCAGATACGTCGGTCATGTTTGACATGCTTGACCACAATGAAGCCGACGTCATTATCACGCTCGACAACCATGCCTACCACAAGGATTATGTGATTGCCAAAGAGGAACAGCTTTCCATGCATTTTGTTGCCAATGCGAAGTCAAAATTTGCAAATGCGGCCAATCTGTCCATCCAGGACATTATTGCTGAGCCGTTTATTCTAACTGAAGGCGGGCAAGGTTACCGGCGCGTTTTGGACAAGGAGCTTGCCAAAAAATCCCTTGCCATCACGCCGGTATTGGAAATCGGTAGAACCGACATCATCACGCTGATGGTCACGCAAAGCAGCATGATTTCCTTTTTGCCCGACTTCGTTACCGCCCCGCTGATCCAATCGGGTGAGTTGTGTTATCTTGATGTTTGCGATTTGCATGTGGACATTTGGAAGCAGCTGATCTATCACAAGAACAAATGGCTGTCCAAAAGCCTCAAGGCATTTATCCAATACATCATGGAGAATGAGTTTTCAAGCTAAAACGCGAGAGGGCTGAACGGTTGTTCAGCCCTCTCGCGTTTTCTACATTTATTCTTCGCACAGCCATCAGGCATTTACCGAATAGTCCTTTTTGAAGCCGTGTGCGCCGAAAATCTGCCACTGGCCCACACCGAGACGCTGCATGATGGCTCGTCTCTCCTCCGCGCACAGC
>JAFWBJ010000134.1 GCA_017507145.1 Clostridia bacterium
CAGCCATCACCTCGACCTCTCGCCCGAGGCGAAGGGCGAGGAGCCCGATGAATGCACCATGACGACCGAGGGCACGCTGACCGTCGATGGGGGCCAGGTGACCGTCACCTACGCCGAAACCGAGTTGACCGGCATGGCAGGCTCGACGACGACGGTGCGCTTTGACACCGCCGTGCCGGGTCTGGTCACCATGCTGCGCACCGGCACGGTTAACACGGTGCTGGTCTTTGAGCAGGGACAGCAGCACATCTGCGCCTACCGCACGCCCTACATGCCCATTGAGCTCTGCGTGCGCACCTACCGCGTGGTCAACGAGCTGCTGGAGGAGGGTCTGCTCTTCCTTGACTATACGGTGGAGATCCGCGGCGCGCGGCTTGAACGCACCCGTTTTTCGCTGGAGATCAACGCGGAGGACGAGCATCTCTCCGACCTGCTCGCCCACGATGTGCTCCCCTCGCCCATCCCGGGAGAGCAGGCATGAGCGCCCCGCTCCGCATCCTCACCGATGCCGAATTCCGCCGGTCGCTGGCCAACCCCGACACCGGCTATCTGCTCTTCGGCGAGGAGGACTACCTCAAGCTGCACGCGCTGGACACCGCCCGGCAGGCCATTCTGCCCGACCCATCCTTCGCCGCCTTCAATGAGATCCGGCTCGATGCGCTCGACTGCACGCCGGCGCGGCTGATCGATGCGCTGACCCCGCTGCCCGTCATGGCCGAGCGCAAGCTGATCACCGTCACCGGCATGGATCTCGCTTCGATGCGCGCGCCCGACGTTGACCGCTTCTGCACGCTGATGGCCTCCCTGCCCGACTACCCGCACAACTGCGTGGTGGTGGTCGTGCCCAACGAGGGCATGGACGTCGGCTATCTGCCCAAGCGGCCGTCAGCTCTCCTTGCGCGGCTGGCCGAGGTGCTGACGCCGGTGCAGTACAACCGTGTATCGCCCCAGAAGCTGGCCGGCTGGGCTATCAAGCATTTTACGCACGGCGGAGTCGCGGCCGCGCCTGAGGCGGCGGCGTTTCTGATCGACTACTGCGGCCGGGATATGTTCACGCTCAGCGCCGAGATCGACAAGCTCTGCGCCTATGTCCTGGCGCACGGGCGGGAGGCCGTCACGATCGATGACATCCGTGAGGTGGCCTGTGCCGGGATCGAATATGATGCCTTTGCCTTCAGCAACGCCATCATGGAAGGACGGCGGGCCGATGCCCTTGCGGCGCTGGCCGTGCTCCGCCACCGCCGAACCGATCCCATTCTGCTGCTGGGCGAGGTCATTCGCACCTGGAGCGAGATGCTCTCGGTGCGCCTGCTGACTGCCGAGGGCAAGCGGCCTGAGGAGATCGCTTCCATTACCCGTCTGCACGGCTATCGGATCGGGCTTTACCAGCGGGCCGCATCCGCCATCGACGATGTCCGCCTGCGCCGCGCCATTGCGCTCTGCGCCGAGGCCGATGCTGAGCTGAAGCGCTCGCCACAGGGCTATGCAGCGATTGAGCGGTTGGTTTGTGGGTTGTAGGTCGTGGGACGCTGTCCCAGACCCCCGCGAAAACTTTCCAAAAATGAAATTGATTAGGCGTGAAGGAGGAGACGATGTCAAAGCTTCCTATTCCTTACCCCGTCATTGTGGAGGGGCGGTATGACCGCGAGTCCCTCTCGCGGGTGATCGATGCGCAGATTGTGCGCACCGACGGCTTCGGCATCTTCAACCGGGGCGAGAAGCTGGCGCTGATTCGCCGGCTGGCGGCGGCGGGGCCGGTGATTGTGCTCACCGACTCGGACGGTGCGGGCAAGGTGATCCGCAATTTCATTCACTCGGCGCTTCCGGCTGAGAAGATTATTGATTTGTACACGCCGGCGGTAGCGGGCAAGGAGAAGCGCAAGAAGGCGGCCTCGAAGGCCGGTCTGCTTGGGGTGGAGGGCTTTGATGCTGACACCCTGCGCGCGATGTTTGCGCCCTACGCCGACCCCGATGCGGCCCTTCGCGCAGCCGAGAATCCCCTCTCGAAGACCGACTTTTACCTCGACGGTCTCTCGGGAGGCGAGAACAGTCAGGCGCGCCGCGATGCGCTGGCCGCTGCGCTCGCCCTGCCCCCCGGCATGTCGGCGACCGCGCTGTTGGCGGCTGTGCGGTGCGTGTGCAGTTATGAGGAATATAAACAGTTGGTGTCGGGGCTCTGCCCCGAACCCCGGCAGGAGGCCTTTTGAAAAAGGCCCCCTGCACCCGCGAAAACTTGCAGACCCGCTCTGGATTTAGATGGCACAAAATCCAGAGCAGGTCTGCAAGTTTTTTGAAGTTCCAAGGAACTTTTTTTCAAAAAAGTTCCTTGGTGGGGGTGTGAGGGCTAAGCCCCCACGACATGCGCACACACCCCACGCAGCTCGCACGCATCGCACTGCGGCGAACGGGCAGTACAAACATCACGCCCAAACTGCACAATGCGGTGACAGAAGTCGGACTGCTTTTCGGGGGGGATAATGTCGACCAGGATCCGCTCGACCTTGACCGGGTCCTTGAGCGACTCGGGGTAAAAGCCCAGCCGTCCGCAGATGCGGATGCAGTGGGTATCGGCCACAATGGCGGGCAGGCCGTAGACGTCGCCGCGCAGGAGGTTGGCGATCTTGCGGCCGACGCCGGGCAGGCGCAGCAGGTCGTCCATCTCGGTCGGCAGGACGCCGCCGAACGCATCGCGGAGCATGATCGAGGCATCGCGCAGGTTGCGCGCCTTGCCGTGGAAGAGCCCGCAGGGGCGGATGATCTCTTCGATCTCCTCCAGGGGAGCGTCAGCCATGGCTTCACAGGTGGGGAAGCGCGCGAAGAGGGTCTCGCAGACGATGTTCACCCGCGCGTCGGTGCACTGCGCCGACAGGCGGCCCATCACCAAGAGCCGCCACGGGTCGCCCTCCCAGTGCAGGGCGCAGGCCGCGTCGGGATATCGCGCTTCAAGGGCCGCGACGGCCGTCTCGGCCAGCTTGGATTTTGGCAGATTCATGGATTCTCCTTTGGGGCGCCGTCACGCGGGCGTGCCGTCCTCGGGGGTCGGCTCGGCCGGCGGAGCGTAGTCGCCCAGCTTGAAATAGTAATCGAATACCTCGCGGACCGACACGCCGGCATCGGTACCGTTCGCGCCGTTCTCGATGACGCAGGAGACGGCGATCTCGGGCGAGCTCCAGGGGGCGAATGCGGTAAAGACCGCATTGTCGCTCCTGGTCTTAGAGACCTGCGCCGTACCCGTCTTGCCGCCGACCTCGATGGGATAGTCGGCGAAGATGCGGGCTGCCGAGCCGTCGTCCTCGGTAACCGAGCGGAGGGCCGTCATCAGGGTGCCGTAGTCGCGGGCCGACAGCTCCGCACGGCTGATGATGCTGGGAGCAATCTTCTGGAGGGGCTGATCCGCCCCGAAGGCATAGACCGAGTGCAAAAGGTGCGCGGCATAGCGGGTGCCGCCGTTGG
Organism: Clostridia bacterium; assembly: GCA_017507145.1. Lineage (GTDB taxonomy): Bacteria > Bacillota > Clostridia > Oscillospirales > CAG-272 > SIG693. Next base: position 3,454 of record JAFWBJ010000134.1, read on the forward strand.
CGATGGTCGCCATGTAGACCGACAGCTGCATCGGCGTCAGCAGGTTATCCGACTGGCCGATGGCGGCCTGAATGGTATCGCCTGCTGTCCAGGGCTCGCGGCCGGACGTCTCGCGGTACTCGGGGCCGGCCAGCACGCCCAGGCGCTCAGCCAGCTCGATGCCGGTCGGCTCACCCAGGCCGTAGCTGCGCATGTATTGGTTCATCTTCTCGATGGTCAGCAGGCGGCCGACCTCATAGAAGAAGTAGTTGCAGGAAACCTGCAGGGCCTTGGTGACGTTGATGGTGCCGTGGTTGGCGCCGTATCGGAGATAGAGCCAGCAGCGGGGGGTGAAGGTGGGGGCGTAGTACTCGTAGATACCCTTGGTCTCGATGGTGGTATCGGGGGTGATGATCCCCTCGGTCAGGGCGGCGGCGGCGACACCGATCTTGAAGGTGGAGCCGGGCGGGTACTGGCCGGAGAGAGCGCGGTTGATCATGGGGCGGTTGGCATCGCTGTTGAGGGCGGCAAAGTCCGCCGAGAAGGTGGCAAGGTTGTAGGTGGGGTTGGAGGCGATGGCGTAGATCTCACCGGTGTGGACGTTGACGGCAGTCAGCGCGCCGGCGGCGGCGTCCTCGCCGTCCTGGTCGCCCTCGGTGGCGGCGGCCTTCGCATGGATATAGTCCAGGTTGGCGGCCAGCGCATCCTCGGCGGCGATCTGCATGCCGATGTCGATGGTCAGGCGGATGTCGCGGCCGGCCACCGGTTCGCGGGAAACGTAGGTATCGACGATCTCGCCGTTTTCGTCCTCGACGATGGTCAGCTCGCCGTCCTGGCCGGCCAGATAGGTCTCAAAGGCCTTCTCCACGCCTGAGATGCCGACAACGGCATCCATCGGGTAGCCGAGGGCCGTGTAGTAGGCCATATCCTCATCGGTTTGGATCTTGCCTGTTCGGCCGAGGATATGCGACGCGTAGCCGGGGTAGGTATAGACCCGCTCGACCGATTCGTGGAAGGCCGTGCCGATGATCTGCCGCTCTTTGACGCAGGTGATCAGCGCAAGCGAGACATCCTCGGCCAGCACATAGGGCTCGACCCGGCTGAAGCGCTTGACCTCCATATCATAGCGGATGGCCAGCAGAGCGGTCATGGTCTCGGGATCGTAGAGCGGCTCGCCCTCGCTGTCAAGCAGGCGGTATTTCTTGGCGAAGAAGGCAATCTGCTCGGCCAGCGGCATGTCCGCCTTGCAGTTGTTGTCGGCCAGCACGCGGGCGTGCCGCGTCTGGATGGTGGCCGCCGAGAGACTGGCCTGATCGAACTTCAGATTGGGGTAGGTTCCGGTGAAGGGGAACGGGATATCCTTGCGTTTAGCCGTCTCACCGACATCGTCGAGCGCACGCAGGGCCGCGAGGATACTCTCGTTGGCCTCGGCCGTGCTGTCCGGCATGGCGGCGTAGTCGAAAATCAGCGAATAGGAGATGGCGTTGGTGATCAGCGGCAGGCCGTTTCGGTCGAAGACCTCGCCGCGGTGGGCCTGGATCTTGACGGTACGGGTGGTGGTGGTCACATCGGTGACGGCATAGAGGTCATGCGATGCGATCTGCAGGTTGACCAGCCTGGCCGCGAAGACCAGACAGAAGCCGATCAGCAGAAAGATCAGCACGGTATAGCGCCACTGATGCGGATGCTTGGGCTTCATGCCGGCACCCTCCTTTCATGGGGATTGCCGCTCACTCGGGGATGCGCAGGCGGCGGTTGACGCTCTGCGCGATGCGGCGGACGGGAAAATAAATGAGCACAGAGAAAAGCAGCGTCGCGGCATACTCGGGGAGGAGAATGTGTGCAGCGACGTCAAGCAGCGTATAGTCGGGATAAGAGAGGGCGATCGTGACCAGCGTCACGGCGGCGCGGGCCAGACCTGTGGTGAGCATATAGACACACCAGGAGGGGAAGTTGCTCGAGAGGCTCATGGTCGACCAGATGCCACAGACATAGCCGCAGAGCATATAGGCAACCGGGAGCAAATTGATCCCCGTGCCCCCCAGCGCGCCGGCGAAGATCCCGGCCGCGATGCCGGCCAGGGCACCGGTTCGCTCGCCGTCGAAGATGGCAACCGCCACCGTTGCGGCCAGGAGAAGATCGGGCACAGCGCCATAGGGGATGGCCTGGGCCAGGCGAGCGAGCAGGCTGGTCTGCAGGATGGCGGCCGCGAAGAGCACGCCGCCCCAGATCACAAGCCTGCGCACGGCAGTGTGGAATTGTTGGCTCATGGAAAGCTCCTTTCGGGGCGTTTACTCGGTGTAGGTGGAGAAGCCGGTCAGGATCATGACCTTTTTCAGTTCATCCAGCTCGACGGCGGGGGTGATCTCGGCAACCGTCGTGCGGCTGTACGGATCAAGTGAGACGGCCGTGACCTCGCCGACGCAGAGCCCGGCGGGATAGACCGAGCTGATGCCCGAGGTCAGAATGCGGTCGCCCACCCGGATATCGGCATCGGCAGGCAGATACTCCATGCGGCACATGCCGGCGAGGGCAAGATCAAAGCTGCCCGAGACGATTCCGCTCTGGGCCGAGCGCTCGACATATGCGCCGATCGACGATGCCGTTTCAATCAAGGTCTCGGCGCGGCACCAGGTCGTGCCCACCTCCACCACCTCGCCCACGATGCCGACCTCAGTCAGCACTGGCATGCCCAGCTCGATGCCGTGCAGGGCGCCGCGGTTGAGCGTAAAGGAGGTCAGCGCATTGCCGGCGTCCCGGCCGATGATCGACGCAACCTCAAAGCGGTAGTCGGTGTGCAGGCGCTTCAGGCCGAGATAATCGCGCAGCCAGGCGTTCTCTTCCTCAAGCAGGCGTGCATTGTAGAGCTGATCCTCGGCCGCCTCCAGCTTCTGGCGCAGGTCCTCGTTCTCGGCCGAGAGGTCCTCGACAGCGGTAAAGTAGGCGCCAAAGCCGCCCAGCGCGTCCCCCAACCAGGTGAAGGCGGTCTGGAAGGGCTGTGCGACCATCTCAAGGGTGCTGTGCACATAATTGGACAGCCCCATGGCCGACAGCACCGACGGCACGATCACCACCGCAAGGGCGAGGATGACGGTGACAAAGAAAAATCGGCTTTTGAAAAACTTGCCCATGCGGCTCCTTTCTGACCGGTGTGCGGTCGGGTATCAGTTGGTGTATTCCAGGTTGCTGGCGGTCTTGCTGTCGACCTCGATCATTTTGCCCAGACCCAGCGCGACGCAGTCGAGCGGGCGTTTGGCCAGCGTGACGCGGATGCCGGTGCGCTCCTGAATGAGCTGGGGCAGGCCGCGCAGGAGGGCGCCGCCGCCGGTGAGCATGATGCCGAAATCGTAGATATCGGCCGACAGCTCGGGCGGCGTGGACTCCAGCGTTTGGCAGATGCAGCGGAGAATGTGCTCGATCTGGTCGTACATGGCCTCGCGCAGTTCGCCCGAGGTGACCGAGAGAACAGCCGGCAGACCGGAGCGCATGCTGGTGCGCTGGGTCAGGCCCTGGATGTCCATCCGGCCGTCATCGGCCGTGTAGTGCACCGAGCCGATGCTCTTCTAAGCATCTCAGCCGCCGTTTCACCGATCGAAATGCCGTACTTCGTCTTGACATACTGCATGATGGAATCGTCCAGCTCGTCGCCGCCGATACGCAGGGAGGTCGAGCGCACGATGCCGCCCAGGCTGAGCACCGCCACCTCGGTGGTGCCGCCGCCGATGTCCACGACCATCGAGCCGCGCGGGCTGGTTACCCGCAGGCCGGCGCCGATGGCGGCCGCGATCGGCTCGGTGACCATGGCCACCGAACGCGCGCCTGCCTCCAGCGTTGCATCCTTGAAGGCGCGGCGCTCAACCTCGGTCACGCCGTAGGGGACGCAGACGGCGACGTAGGGGCGCGAGAAGATATTGCCGGCCGAAACCCGCTTGAAGAAATCGCGCAGCATGGCGGCGGTGATCTCGAAGTCGGCGATCACGCCGTCCTTGATGGGGCGGTGCGCGGTGATCGAGCCCGGCGTTTTGCCCAGCATCAGCTTGGCATCGCGGCCGACGGCGCGCACGCGCTCGGTCTGGCGCTCAACCGCCACCACCGACGGCTCGCGCAGAACGATGCCCCGTCCCTTCATATACAAGAGGGTATTGGCCGTACCCAAATCAATTCCAATGTATTTCGACATATTGGCCGTTCCTTTTCTATGTTAAACTCAATCAGAATGTTTATCCCAGAGCAGGAGAGAACATCTCCTCCAGCATCACGCACACCCGGTGTGCGGGCAGGCCGACGACGTTGAAATAATCCCCCGTGATGCCCTCGATGAAGCGAGCGGCACGGCCCTGGATGGCGTAAGCGCCGGCTTTATCGGCAGGCTCGCCGGTAGCGATATAGGCAGCAATCTCCGCCTCGCTGAGGGGAGCGAAGCGCACCTCGGTCGCCTCGTGGGCGGTCAGCGCATGCGCACCGCGGCGCACCGCGACACCGGTGTAGACGGTGTGGGCGCGGCCCGAGAGCCGGCGCAGCATGGCGGCGGCATCGGCCGCATCGCGGGGCTTGCCGAGGATGTCGCCATCGACGGCCACCACGGTATCGGCGGCCAGGATTACGGCATCGGCAGGCACAAGGGGAGCGACGGCGGCCGCCTTGCGCGCGGCCAGCATTTCGACCGCCTCAGCCGGGGTCAGACCGGCGGGCAGTGCTTCGTCGGCATCCGAGACGACGATGCGGTGGGGGATGCCGAGGGTGGTCAGGATCTCGCGGCGGCGGGGGGATGCCGAGGCGAGGATAATTTCAGCAGACATGGGGAATCCTTTTTCTGTATCAGATTCGGCGAACCTCGCCGGTGGGGGCAGCGCCGGCCCGGGCGGCGGCGATCAGCGCATCCACCTCGGCAGGCGACTCTGTGGTAAAGAGGAAATGCTCGCCCGTCACGCCGGCGGCGCGGAGCTGGGCTTGTTTGTCCAGCATGTAGGTCGGGCGGGAGTTGACGATCAGCGTGCGGTGCTGCCAGGCGCGCAGCATGGGGAAGCGTACGCCGCGGCGGTCGACCAGCACGGCCTCGCCCCGGGCGCAGGCGGCACAGTCTGCCACCTCGCGGATGGCGCATTTCTCGAGGGTCATCAGGGGTACGCGGCCGTAGACGATCAGCGAGCGCGGGCCGGCGAAGTCGCGCACCTGGGGCAGGGTCAGCTCGGGCGAGAGGATGCAGTCTCCCACGCCGGCGCGGCGCAGCGCGGCCAGCGCTTCACCTGAGGTGACATTGAAGCGGAAATCGCCGTGGACGGTCAATCCGGCCTCCTGTGCAAAGGCGATGTGCCCGAGGTTGCCCACCAGCGCCGACGAAGCACCTGCATCGGCCGCATCCCGCAGAAGGGCGCACGCCGCATCCCGCTCGCCGTCCAGGATGACGGGGGGCATCACCACGCCGTCAGCGGCGTCGGTGTAGGCCTCAAGCGGCAGGTAGATTCGGTCAAAATACGCGCGGGCAGCAGGAGTGATCTGCGCGGGATGAGCAAAGCGTGCGTGGCGCACCGGCGCCTTCCCCGCATCCTGCGGGCGGCGAACCGTCCCGTCGGGCTGATACGAACCGGCATCAAAGCCGGGATGGGGCGTATGGGCAGAGAGCGCTTCGATGGCGGCGCGGCGCAGGGCGTTGAGCCCGGAGATGGGCACCATCAGCCCGGCATCCAGCTCAACGGTCAGGGCTTCGGCGCGGTAGGGCGTGCCGCCCAGCTTGCCAAGGCATCGGCGCACCGTCTCTTCATCGATGGGAGCCGTGCGGGCGGGCTGGGGCGTCTGGCCTGCCACCGTGACGGTGCGGCCGGCAGCCGAAGCCGTCAGGGTCATCGGCCGGTCGGCACGGATGACGGCGGCAAGGGTCAGCGGTGCGGTGCGCGTGATGCCGCGGAAGGGC
>JAFWBJ010000135.1 GCA_017507145.1 Clostridia bacterium
AAGCCGAAGGCTCTGTCCGGTGGTCAGAAGCAGCGTGTTGCTCTGGGTCGTGCAATCGTACTTAACCCGAAGGTATTCCTTCTTGACGAGCCGCTCTCCAACCTGGACGCTAAGCTCCGTGCAACCATGAGAACCGAGCTGACCAAGATCCACAAGAAGCTCGAGACCACCTTTATCTACGTTACGCATGACCAGGTCGAGGCTATGACCATGGCTACCCGTATCGTCGTTATGAAGGACGGTCTGATCCAGCAGGTCGACACGCCTCAGAACCTGTACGATAACCCCACCAACATCTTCGTTGCAGGCTTCATCGGCACGCCTCAGATGAACTTCATCAACTCTTCTCTCGAGAAGAAGGGCGACGATCTGTATGTTGACTTTGCCGGTAATGCCATCAAGCTGCCCGCAGAGAAGGCAAACAACCCCGCACTCAAGGAGTACATCGGCAAGGAGGTCGTTCTCGGCCTGCGTCCTGAGGCAATTCATGACGAGCCCATGTATCTCTCCAGCTTCTCCGACAGCGTAATCGAGACCTTCGTTGAGGTCACCGAGCTGATGGGCGCTGAGATCTACCTCTACCTCGTCGTAGAAGAGCAGAACTTGATCGCGCGCGTTTCCTCCCGCTCGCAGGCTCGCTCCGGCGACACCATCAAGGTTGCTCTGGACACCTCCAGACTCCACATCTTCGACAAGGATACCGAGCGCTGCATCGTTCACTAATCCAAGTACATCAAAGCCCTGTACCAAACGGTACAGGGCTTTTTGCTTAAACAGTATAATATCATATTAAGGACATGCGCGGAAGCTTTTTGCGTGGGGGGCAAAGGCCCAAGGCCTTTTACTGCATCAAGTGATCGATTGCAGGAGCGACCCATTCATCCCAGAAGGCCCAGTTGTGGACGCCTTCGCCCTCGCGGTAGGTGAAGTCGAAGTCCTTGCCGGCCATGTGGTCGCGGAAGGTGAGGTTGTCCTGATAGAGGAAATCCTGACGGCCGCAGCTGGCGAACATGCGCGGCTTGGGCATGTCGGCAGGGAAGGTGTCAATGAGGTGCATCAGATCGCTGCTCGTCCCCTTGACCGAGGTAGCGAAATCGTCGCCCCAGATCGCCGAAGCCTCTCTCTCCCATTTGCAGCGGGACAGCGAGGAAACAATATCCAGACAGCCCGAGAGGCTTGCGCAGCCGGCGTACAGATCGGGACGGCGCAGGCAGAGGTAGAAGGCGCCGTAGCCGCCCATCGACAGGCCGCAGATGAAGGTCTTCTCACGCTTGTGCGAGAGACGGAAGAAGCGGCGGGTGTAGGCGATCAGCTCTTCGGTCACATAGGTGAAATAGTTCTTGCCATACTTCATGTCATGGTAGAAGCTGTTGCCGCCATCGGGCATGACGACTGCGATCTTGCGGTCGATGGCATAGCGCTCGATATTGGTTTTGCGCTCCCAACCGGTGAAGTCCGAGTGCATACCGTGAAGCAGGTAGAGGGTAGGAATGTCGTCGGCCGGCGTTGTGTCGGGGAGAATGACGGTGATGCTGGTATCCTGTGCCAGCGCGTTGGAGCGGAACTGTGCGGTAAGCAGTGCCATGGATGAGCCTCCTTGCATAAATGATATTTTTATTGTACACGAAAAAGAGGGGCTTGTCAAGGGTCTTGTAATTTTTGTGGGAATATGGTATAATGAGAAAAATGCACATTTCGCGGGCTTTCTGTCCCGCTTTGCCGAAAGGAGCCTTCATGTTCCATACTTACCGTCGCCTCTGTACACGGTTGGGGGCGGCTATGCTCTGCCAGTTTTTCCTGATCAATGTGCTGATGTCGGGCGTTGTGCTGGTGCTCTCCCTCTTTGCTGATTCCATGGATCCCCGCACCTACAACCTGATCGATCAGCTGGTCTATGCGGCGCTCTATCTTGCCGGGTTTATGCTGCCAGTGCTTTTCTTCCGCCTGCTCAGCCGTGGTGAGACGGCTCCGCCGCCCGATATGACCCCGGCCCTGACCTGGCGGGCGATTCCGTTTGTTTTTGCAGTGATCGGTGCCAATCTCCCCTGCGCATACCTCAACAGTCTCTTCATGCAGCTGCTCTCTTCCATGGGGATCAGCAATATCCTGGACTTTGTCGAGATGCCCATCGTATATCCCGAGGATTTTGTGCTGCTGCACATGACTCTGGCACTGGTTCCGGCCTTCTGCGAGGAGTTTCTCTTCCGCGGACTGATCTGCCGCCGGCTGATGCCCTATGGCAAAACGGTGGCAATTGTCGGCTCTGCAGTGCTGTTCGGGCTGATGCACGGCAACCTCGGTCAGCTCTTCTACACCACCATGGCCGGTGTGCTGCTTGCCTGGTGTTATGTGGAGACCCGCTCAATCTGGCCGGGCGTGATTGCGCACATGCTCAACAATCTCCTCGGCTTCATCAGTGAGTCGTGGTATCAGCGCCTGCCTGAACCGCAGGCGGCGCTTTACGATACTTTCTTGAGCATGGCAGTGATGTTTGTGGGCATGCTTTGCTTCGTCTGGCTGCTCTGCGCGCGCCGCACCGACGAGCCGGTGATCGGCTTGGGGCACCATCGGCCGCTTGATGAGGGACCGGTGATCGCGCTGCCCATGCGCGACTGCGTGCGCGGCTTCTTCAATCCGGCGATGATCGTGTATGTCGTCCTGTCGCTTGGCGGAATCTTGCTCTACCTGCTTCTCGGCATCTGACCGAGGCCCACATGGAGGTAATCGATGGAACGGAACGATGAATATTGGATGCGGATTGCGCTGGATGAAGCGCGGCTTGCCGCCGAAGCAGGCGAGGTGCCGGTCGGCGCGGTGCTGGTGCGCGGCGGTGAGGAGATTGCCCGGGCGCACAATCTGCGCGAGACCGATCGCATGGCCACCGCGCATGCAGAACTGCTGGTCATCGAGGCAGGCTGCCGTGCGCTCGGCGGCTGGCGGCTGGCGGATTGTACGTTGTATGTGACGCTTGAGCCCTGCCCGATGTGCGGCGGTGCGATGGTCAATGCGCGTCTGCCGCGGCTGGTGTATGCTGCCAAGGACCCCCGTGCCGGGGTTTATGGGAGCGTGCTCAATTATAATGCGCTGCCCTTCAATCACCGCGTCGATGTGACGCACGGCGTTTGTGCTGACGAATCGCTGGCGCTTTTGCGGGCTTTTTTTGCGCGGCGCAGATAACGATTAATTGGGGGCGTCTTCAGCTGCCCTCTCGTTGCACGGCAGAATCCCTTGGCACGTTGCTTAAGGACAGTTTCGTAAATGAAGGGAAGAGAAGGTGTTGCGCGGGAGAAGAACGAAAGAATGATGGTGCATTATGGCAGCATAAAAATTGGTAGGAGGATGGAATGACACGAATACACAGAATAGCGTTATTGTGTTTGGTTGTCATATCAATGATAACCATTATCGGCTGTACGCCGAAAGAAAACACTGAACCTAAAGTTCCTTCTGTGGTAATAGTCGATGAGCAATATGATTATTCCGTCGAAAGTAAAATTTATTCCAGACCGGCTGTTATAAATCATATTAAATGGTTCGATGCGCTTAAAGCCACCACAGAGGATGGAACATTCATTTGTCTGACGCAAGACACCACTCAGGCTGATAACTTTATCAACACGCAACGAACGCTCTTGCACTTTCTTAAGGATTGCGGTATGGATCTTCGAAATTTGAGATACATTGTCTCTGACTACGAAGATAGTTTTAGTGATTCCGGAAAAGACACAGCATATATCGCCTTTTCCTCCCCAAAAACATATCGTCAAGTCCTTGCTACCTTGCATACCTTATGGGGGGACTACACCGATTACGGCTATGTGTATGCTATGGCAAATGTCATTGCAGAGCAACTTGGTTGGCAGACGGATTCCCAAATAGATATAGAACCTGCTGTAACAAAAGAGTTCTTCTCAAACAATCCGAAAGCGATTGATTTGCAGTATCCTTGCTTCAGTTCGGAGTTTGCTTCGGAAGAAACGGTAAGCCAGTGTAAAGCATTAAGTGTCCATCTCTTTGGTGATATTCAATGGGTTACGGCACTCGAAAAGCCTATTGATATTCAGTTGGATGAATATTACGAGCTTGTTGAAGCCTATGCAAGAGAAGTCGGCATCTCATTCGCACGTCAAACCTGCGGCTATGCGTATCGCGGAGAATATTTGCCGCTATGTATTAACACTACCTATGCCCAACTCCTTGTGGATCGTAACTATTCGGATTATTCCAGCGTTATATATGGGGACTATTTTTCTGATTATGAATCTATATATCAAACTGCAAATATTATCAACAACGAGATCACCGAAGCAATTGAACTTTTCGGATTAGAAGATAGGGCTGGCAGTATTTCAATCAATTGGCTGTCCGAAGAAAGTGCAAAAACTCAATTCGGTAAGCCACTGGTTAACCAATATCAACCATCTATGAAGAAAGTAAGTGTCACGATGATCCAAGGATACCTTCATGAGTACTATCACCATATCGAGCATTTGATAAACCCCAATTTGGGACGATGTTGGCAATCACAGGCTTTTTGTGAAATCGGCAGATCGCATTCCTGGCATTCCTTGTACTCTATAGAAAAGACAATGACACAGGACGAACAATGGGCTGATCTTTTTTATTCCTTTACAGGACGCAGTTACCAGCCGGGAGTTGATGATTATTTTGAATTCTATGATATTTTGAGTTATGCAACAAATGAATATGAGCTCGATTATTACAATGGCAGAAATGCGATCAATTCGTTTACCAATTATCTAATCGATTTGTATGGAGAGGATGCAATCTCTAATCTAATGCTGTTTCCCGAAACAGTATGTGATGTTACGGGAAAGGATTGGAGCGAACTTGAAGCCGAATGGATAACTTATCTAAAAAACAAGTTCAAAGAGGTCGAAGTACCTGCATGGGTTTTTTCGAATTAAGTCCAGAGGCAATGCGCACTTACCTGCCCCCGAATGTGGCGGTACAATAGAAAACAGCCGATACGGAATCAAATCCATATCGGCTGTTTTATTGTCCTTTCGCATACAAGGCATATGTTGCAGGGCGCTTTTTGAAAATATCTCACAAGCGTGCGAAAAAGTTTGCGGAACACGATGCGCCTCAGATGCCGATCTCTTCGTAAATCTCCATCAGCCGCTCTTCAACCTCGTTCTTGCGGGTCTCGATTTCGGCGGCGCGGACGTAGTTGGTGGCGGCTTCGCCCCAGAGCTCTTCCTCAAGGGCTTCCAGCTCCTTTTCCAGTTTTGCCTGTTCACGGGCCAGCGCCTCACGGCGCTTTTTTTCGTTGCGGGCATCGTTGCGCGATTTCTTCTGCTGCAGGTATTGCTCCCGACCGGTGCTTGCCTCGGCGGCGGGGGCATCGGCCAGCGCGGCGGTGTAGGCGGCCTCTCGCTCGGCCATCAGCGCGCGCAGTTCGCTGTAGCCCTGTCCCTCGTGGGTGACGCGGTAGTCGAAGAGGTCACCGCCTCCCATCGCTTCGCCGGGGGAGAGCGCCAGGATGCGGGTGGCCAGTTTGTCGATCAGATAGCGGTCATGCGAGACGGTGATCAGCGTGCCGTCGAAGCCGTCGAGCGCGGCCTCCAGCGCTTCACGCGAGTTGATGTCAAGGTGGTTGGTCGGCTCGTCGAGAACGAGCAGATTCATCTTCGAGAGGATCAGCTTAGCCAGTGTCAGCCGTGCACGCTCACCGCCGCTGAGGACGGAGACCGTCTTCTCGATGTCATCCCCGCGGAAGAGGAAGAGGGCCAGCGCATTGCGGATCTCCAGCTCGGGCAGGGTAGGATAGGCCGACCACAGCTCCTCGAGGACCGTGTTGGTCGGGTCGAGGTTCTGGTTCTCCTGATCGTAGTAGCCGATCTCGACGTTGTAGCCGAATTCGATTAGTCCCGCCGTGGGGGAAAGCTGGTCGAGCATCAGCTTGATCAGGGTCGATTTACCGCAGCCGTTGGGGCCGACGATGAAGACGCGCTCTCGCTTTTTGATGAGAAAATCAAGGTCTCGGAAGAGCTGATTCGTCCCGAAGCCCATACCAAGGCCGCGGGCGCGCAGTACCTCATTGCCGCTCTCACCCGATGCCGTGAAATGCATGCGGATCGATTTGGGCGCTGCCTTGGGGCGCTCGATCTTGACCATGCGCTCCAGCGCCTTTTCACGCGATTCGGCGGCGATGATGTTGCGCTCGCGGTTCCAGGCGCGCTGCTGGGCAATGTAGGCCTCCTGCCGCGCGATTTCTTTTTGCTGGATCTGATAGTGCTTTTCCTGGATGGCGCGGTCCTCTTCGTACTGCGCAACGCTTGCTGTATAGCCGCCATTGTAGAGCTTGGCGCGGCAATGCTCAATGCGCAGGGTTTTGTTGGTGACGCGGTCAAGGAAGAAGCGGTCGTGCGAGATGATGAGGACGTTGCCGGCGTAGTCGCAGAGGAAATTCTCCAGCCAGCCCATCGTCTCAATGTCGAGGTGGTTGGTGGGCTCGTCCAGGAGCAGAATGTTTGGTTCGGCGCAGAGCTGCTTGGCCAGCGCCAGACGTGTGCGCTGCCCGCCCGAGAGGGTTTCGACATCCTGCGCCTGTGCGGCGGCATCAAAGCCCATTTTGGTCAGAATCGCCGCAGCGCGTCCGCGGAATTCCAGCCCGCCGCCCTCGCTGTATCGGCGGTAAAGCTCTGCATACTCGGTGGAGGCGCGCAGAGTTTCCTCGGCTGGCTTGGACTCATCGTGAAGAATGGTCTCCAGTTCGGCCAGCCGCGCCTCGGCGCGCAGGTGTTGGGGATAGGCCGTGTACATCTGCTCGAGCACCGAGTGACCGCAGAGGTCACTGACCGTGAACGCACCGTCCTGGGTCAACACGCCCACGGTTTTATTCTTGGAGAAAAATATATTGCCTTCGTCCGGCTCAAGCTCGCCGAGGATCAGCTTAAACAGTGTCGATTTGCCGCAGCCGTTGACACCGATAATGCCGAGCTTGTCCCCCTCTTCCAGCGAAAAAGAGACCTTTTCCAAGACCGGCTTGATGCCGAAAGAAAGCGAGAGGTCGTTGACGGAAATGCTGGTCATGCGTTTGAACCTTTCTTGTAATGGTGAATTTGCGTGTGCAAAAGGAAAAAAGACTTGACAAATAGCACATTTTGGTGTATAATATACACATCAAAAGGTGCTATTGACACAAACGATACATAAATAGTATAAAGCATTCCCGCCGGATTGTCAAGTAAAAATTCCCCTTGCGCGGCGTGGAGGTGGGGAAAACTGCAGCCAGACAGTCGAGGAGGGATGAAAATGGCAGAAATCAGAGAAAACACCGCTGTCATGGCGGAGGTCGAGCGGGATTTGCGGCAATATCGGGTTTTCCGCAGCTTGCATCGCATGCGGGAAGCGAGCGGGGATGCATCGGCCGGCGAGTGTTTGCTGCTGCAGCTGCGGATGCGGGAGATCGAGCGCAGTGTGCGCGCACTGCCCATGTGCCGTGAGCGTGTGCTGCTGGACATGCACTATCTTGCCGACGAGAGCATGGAGCGCTGTGCCGAGCTGCTCGGGGTCAGCCGTGCCACCGCATATCGTCTTAAGCGACGCGGACTTGCGCTTTTGGCTGCACGGCAGAAAGGTTTTTCGGCACACGCTTAACAGAGCTGCATAAATCCAGCCAGATTCGGCGACACTAAGCAGGAAATCAAGCATAAGGAGGTTTTACTATGACTGCAAAATTTGCTGCTGCCACCGCCGCCGGATTGGTTGGTGTCATGTTGGCAGGTGCCGCCGTAACCGCCTACCGTTCGCCCAAGATGCGTGTCCGCCGGATGACGCGCCGCGCAGGGCAGACGATGGATGCCGTCGGCAGCATGCTCCACTCGATGGCCGTGATGACCCGATAAGCCACAGCAGGTGCGGAGGAATCCCCGATTCCTCCGCACCTGCTGTTTGTGAGCCGGGCGATCAGCCCATGAAAGTATGTGCAGCGGCCTCTGCGCGCATCTTTTGCATGACGGCGCGCGGGCGCGAGCCTTTGAAGATCGCAGAGCCGGCGACGATGACATTGGCACCGGCGGCCGTGCAGCGCCAGATGGTTTCCTCGTTGACGCCGCCGTCGACTTCGATGTTGAGGCGCAGGCCGCAGGCAATGGCTTCGCGGCGCAGCGTGCGCACCTTGTCCAGCGTCTCCGGGATCATCGCCTGGCCGCCGAACCCGGGCTCGACCGTCATGACCAGCACCATGTCCAGCTCGTCCAGATGGGGCAGAAGCACCTCAGCGGAGGTTGCGGGCTTGATGGCGATGCTGGCGCGAACATCATGCTCGCGAATGTAGCGGGCGAGGGCGAAAGGATCCTCGCAGGACTCGTAGTGGATGGTGATCATGTCGGCCCCGGCAAGGATGAATTCATCGACATAGCGCTGGGGATCGTTGATCATCAGATGTACATCGAAAAGCAGGCGGCTCTGACGGCGAATGGCCTGTACGACGCAGGGACCGAAGCTGATGTTGGGCACAAAAGCACCGTCCATGATGTCGATATGCAGGTAATCCGCCCCGGCGTTCTCGACGCGGGCGACCTCTTCACCCAGCTTGGAGAAGTCAGCGGCGAGGATGGAGGGAGAAATGTAGATCATCGGAATGCTCCTTTGCGAAAGAATTGAAAAGTGGCACAAATGCCGATTCCCCATATGCTGTTAACAGCGGGTCGGCGGCAGGCTGTTGCCGACACTGCGGAGAAGATTCGCGCAAGTTCGGCGCGGCAGGAAGCAAAAGAAACAGGATGCAAAACCAGCACCGCGTCGTGTGCGCTGCAGGGCGTCCTCCCATCGGGAGGGCGCTTTTTTGCATCGGTCAGTTCTGCTCGTCCTCCAGCAGGCAGACGGCGTGGGCGGCGATGCCCAGCTTTTCTCCGGTGAAACCGAGTTTTTCCTCGGTAGTGGCCTTGACATTGATGCGGTCGGCCGTCGTGCCGAGCGCGGCGGCAAGGTTGCAGCGCATCTGCGCAATGTGGGGGGCAAGCTTGGGGGCTTGTGCAATGACCGTTGCATCGATATTGCCGATGCGATAACCGGCTTCGTGCATGATGGCGGCGACGGCCGCGGCCAGTTTGAGGCTGTCAGCCCCGGCATAGGCCGGATCGGTGTCGGGGAAGTGGCGGCCAATGTCACCCTGGCCCAGGGCGCCGAGGATGACATCCATTACGGCATGGGTCAGCACATCGGCATCCGAGTGGCCGAGCAGGCCGGTGATGTGCGGGATCTCGACCCCACCGAGGATGAGCCGGCGGCCTTCCACCAAACGGTGCACATCATAACCGTGACCGATTCTCATGCGTCCCCCTCCTGTTCGCTGCCGTTCGCCTGCTTCGCAGGTTTCTCGGGTGCGCGGTAAGCCGAAGCTTCGCGCCGCGCGGCGAGAATCGCTTCTGCGCGGGAGAGGTCGTCGGGCGTGGTGATTTTAATGTTGTCGCGGCCGCACTCGACCAGCTTGACCTTGTAGCCGATGCGCTCGGCCAGCGCGCAGTCATCGGTGGCGGTGCTGAGCTCGTCGGCTTCGACAGCCGTATAAACGGCGGCGGTGTAGACCTTGGTCGCAAAAATCTGCGGGGTCTGCGCCTGCCAGATGAGGCTGCGGTCGAGCGTCTCGGCGGCGAATCCGTGCTCGTCAGCCAGCTTGATGGTGTCGATGGCGCGGGTGGCGGCAATGGCTGCCCCATGGCGGTAGGCCTTCTGCCAGACGGCATCGATGACGGCATCGGTGACCAGACAGCGCGCGCCGTCATGGATGGCGACATATTTCGCCTTTTCGTTGATTTTGCGGAAGCCGCGCAGGACAGAGTCGGCGCGCGTCTGGCCGCCGGGGACGACTGCCGCGATCTTGTTCAGCCCGTAAAGCTCGGCAAGACGGGGGTACTCGTCCAGCTCATCGGGCTTGGCCACGACGATGATCTCGTCAATGCGGGGGGAGTTGTTGAAGGTGCGCAGGGTGCGCGCAATCACCGGCATGCCGTCCAGCTCCAGCATTTGCTTGGAGCCTGCACCGGCCATGCGGGTGGAGGACCCGGCGGCGACGATAATCGCAGAGGTGAAGGCATGGGTCTCAATTCCGGCGGCCGAGCGGAGCAGATCCGCGACCGAAGAGGCGAGCGACATCGCTTAGGCCTCGAAGGTGCCGGCTTCGATCTCTTCAAACATGGCGATGCGCATCGCATGCTTGCCGCCCTCAAAGGGGGTGTCCACAAAGACATCAGCGAGATCGCAGGCAAGGCCCTGACCGATGACGCGCTCACCGAAGCAAAGGACGTTTGCGTCGTTGTGCAGGCGGGTCAGGCGTGCCGAGAAGGTGTCGGAGCAGCAGGCGGCACGGATGCCGTGATGCTTGTTGGCGGCCATCGACATGCCGATGCCGGTGCCGCAGATGAGTATACCGAGATCGGCCTCGCCCGAAAGCACCTTCTCACAGGCGCGGTGCGCGAAGACCGGATAATTGCAGGATTCGGGGGAATTGGTACCAACATCAATGAGGGTAAAGCCGCGCTCGCGGAGGTGATTGGCAACGATTTCTTTCAGCTTGTAGGCGGCATGATCGCTGCCGATGACGATGGTTTTGCTCATGGTGGGGATCCTTTCAGGTGATAAAATTGTGTTTGGACTCGTGTTGAAGCAGATTTATTGCGCCTTTCCTTCCCGCTCCAGCCGTTCGCGTTCAGCCTGGCAGGGGCGGAGGTAGACGGGAGCAAGTTCGCCGTCGCTGACCGTTTGCCCGGCCTGTGCGGCGCGGAGGGCGCAGACGGCGACCGAGTAAGCGTTCTGGTCGCGGAGCAGGGCAGGGGCGGGGCGGAAGACCGAGCGATCCTTCGCACCGGCCAGCGTGACAGCAACACCGTCACCGACCAGATGCACCGGGGCATCGGAGGATGCGCCCAAGCCGGCGAGCTCGGCCTCAAGGTCAGCAATGGCGATGGCGCGGTCCTCAGTCAGCCGGACAAAGCCGTACGCATCGGCGCGGAAGAGTGCGTTATAGACCTGACTGCGGCGGGCGTTCATGACCGGGCAGATGATCTCCCCGACACGAGTGACGCCGCGCAGATTTTCAGCCAGTGCTTCAAGGGTCGAGACAGCCGCGCAAGGCTTACCGCGGCCAAAGGCCAATCCCTTGAGCGTAGCCGCACCGATGCGCACGCCGGTAAAGGAGCCCGGCCCGACCGAAGCGGCAAAGAGGTCAATCTCCTCCATGCCGAGGCCAAGGCGGGTCATGATCGACTCGATCATGGGCA
>JAFWBJ010000136.1 GCA_017507145.1 Clostridia bacterium
ACAATCTTGGGCGGGATGCAGCTGATGGCAACCAGCAGAACAGCCGATGCACTCAGCGCGGCAAAGCTCCAGAGATTCCGGCAAATGAAGGAGGCGGCAATATACAGCATGGCCAGCACGATTTTGAAGCGCGGATCAAGGCGGTGGAGCAGCGAGTGGCCGGGGTAATACTGGCCGAGCGAAATGGAGGTCATCTGCTGCCACCTCCCATCAGATCGGTCAGTGCACGCGCGGCCTGATCGACGGTATAGATGCTGTCCGGCATGGGAATCCCGCGTCGGCGAAGCAGTTCGGCCAGGTGGGTAATCTGGGGAACATCCAGGCCGACGGCCGAGAGCTCTGCCGGGTGGGAGAAGACCTCCTTACAGCTGCCCTGCATCAGCAGCTTGGCATGCGCCATGACAATCAGCTCATCGCACCAGCGCGCCATATCCTCCATGCTGTGCGAGACGATAATGACGGTCGAATCACTCTTCTCGCGGTAGGCGCGAATGCCGCCGAGGATCTCGTCCCTGCCCTGCGGGTCAAGGCCGGCTGCGGGCTCATCCAGCACCAGCACCTCGGGGCGCATGGCCATGATGCCGGCAATGGCGGCACGGCGCTTCTGGCCGCCGGAGAGGTCAAAGGGCGATTTATCAAGCAGTGCGCGGGGAATGCCTGCAAAGTCAGCGGCCTCGCTGACCCGCTCGGCGATCTCGCTCTCGGGCAGGCCCATATTCTTAGGACCGTAGGCGATATCAGCGCGCACCGTTTCTTCAAAAAGCTGATATTCGGGATACTGCATCACCAGGCCGACCCGGTAGCGCAGGCTGGCGATCTCCTTGGGGCGCGCCCAGATATCCTCGCCGTCGATCAGCACACGGCCGGCTGTGGGCCGGTTGAGACCGTTGAGCAGCTGCACCAGCGTAGACTTACCCGACCCGGTATGGCCGATGAGTCCGGTCACCGTGCCGCCGCGGATGGTCAGGCTGACATCGTCAAGCGCCCGCATCTCAAATGGGGTGCCTTCGCTGTACAGGTAAGAAACATGTTCAAGGGTTAGGGTTTTCATGAAAGCATCGGCGTCACAGCCGCGGTGGGTCTGTGCGCCCTCCTTCCGTCAGGATTACATTGGGGGAAAGGTCATGCCGCGTGCGGCACAGGCTGCGCAGATGGCATCGGCGCACTGCTCGGGGGTGACGCAGTCGCCGGGCATATCAATTCCCGCTGTGCGCAGGGCGTGGATGAGGTCAGTGCACTGGGGCACGTCCAGGCCGATGGCAGTCAGCGCATCGGGGCGGGCAAATATCTGAGCGGGTGTGCCCTCCATATAGATTTCCCCGTCGTTGAGCACGATCACGCGGTCAGCGCGTGCGGCTTCGTTCATATAGTGGGTGATGGTGATCACGGTGATGCCGCGCTCGCGGTTGAGCTCGTCCATGATCGAGAGCACATCGCGGCGGCCGATGGGATCGAGCATCGCCGTGGACTCATCGAAGATGATGCAGTCGGGCAGCATGGCGATGATGCCGGCAATCGCAATGCGCTGCTTCTGGCCGCCCGAGAGCCGATGCGGCTCGTGGCGGGCGTACTTCTGCATACCGACCATGGCCAGCGCTTCGTCGACCCGCCGGCGAATCTCCTCCGACGGCACGCCGAGGTTCTCCGGCCCGAAGGCAACGTCCTCTTCGACGATGGTGGCAACCAGCTGGTTGTCGGGATTCTGAAATACCATGCCCATACTGCGGCGGACCTCGTACAGCTCGTCCTCGGTCAGGTCAGGCGAGGTGATCTCCCGGCCGGCGATGATGACGCGGCCGCTGTCGGGAGTGAGGATGAGGTTGAGCAGCTTGGCCAGGGTCGATTTGCCCGAGCCGTTGTGACCGAGGATGGCCACATACTCACCGCGTCCCACCGTCAGCGAGACGTTTTTGAGCACCGGCACTTTGCGGCCGTTGTCCTCCTCATAGGCATAGCAGAGATTTTCGGTTTGAATAATGGGTTCCATATGCGTCCCTTTCTCGGGTATGGGATTATTTGGCGTCGGCGCCATCGGCCTGCCAGCGCGCGCTGGCACCGCAGGGGAGGAAGCCTCCGCTGGCTTCAACCGGGAGGGCCAGTTCCCCTGCCTCACAGCGGCCGCCATAGCGGGCGCGCACCCGCAGATCAAGCAGGTAGGCCATCGTCAGGGGTGAGAGGCCTGTCGTGTAGGAATTGATGAGGAAAAAGAGGGGCTTATCCGAGAGCACCTGTGCGGCCAGCGCCACAAATTCGTCGATGCACTCCTCCAGCTTCCAGACCTCGCCCGACGGCCCGCGGCCGTAGGAAGGCGGGTCCATGATGATAGCATCGTAGCGGTTGCCGCGGCGGATTTCGCGCTCGATGAACTTGCGGCAGTCATCGACGATGTAGCGGATGGGCGCATCGGCAAGCCCAGACAGGCGGGCGTTCTCCTTGGCCTGCGCCACCATGCCCTTTGCCGCATCGACGTGGCAGACCGACGCACCGGCCTTGACTGCCGCGACGGTGGCGCCGCCGGTGTAGGCGAAAAGGTTAAGCACCTTGATCGGCCGATTGGCCAGGCGGATCAGCTCGCCGAACCAGTCCCAGTTGGCGGCCTGTTCGGGAAAGAGGCCGGTATGTTTGAAGCCCATCGGCTTGAGCATGAAGGTCAGCTCACCGTAACCAATCTTCCAACTCTCGGGCAGCTTGTTTTTGACCCAGCCGCCCCCGCCCTTCTGCGAACGGTGGTAGATGGCATCGGCACGCTTCCAGCCGGGGTGGGTCTTGTCGCTCTCCCAGATAATCTGCGGGTCGGGGCGGATGAGGGTGTAGTTTCCCCACTTTTCCAGGCGCTCGCCCGACGATGCATCGAGCAGGCGGTAATCTTTCCATTGATCAGCACACCACATAGGTTGTCTCCTGTTTACGGTTTGTTATAGTATTGCGCCAGCGCGCTTCCTGCGCTGTGCGCGTGGCAGACGGCAACCGCCAGCGCGTCGGCGGTATCATCGGGTTTGGGCGGCTTGGGCAGCCCCAGCAGCATGGTCACCATCGCGATGACCTGCTTCTTGTCGGCCTTTCCGTAGCCCACCACCGCCTGCTTGACCTGCATCGGCGTGTACTCCTGCATGACAAGGCCTTTCTGTTCGGCGCAGAGCAGGATTACCCCTCTCGCTTCGGCCACGCGGATACCGGTCGTGACATTGGTGTTCCAGAACAGTTCCTCCACGGCGATCTGCTCAGGACGGTAGCGGTCGATGATCTCGCCCAGGGCCGCATAAATATCGGCCAGGCGGCGGGAGGTCGTGTCGGTCTTGGGCGTTTGGATCGAGCCGTAGCCCAACGTGCGGAATCGGCTTCCGCTGTATTCGATGACCCCCCAGCCGACAATGGCGATGCCGGGGTCAATGCCGAGTATGATCATAAGCTTCCTCACTTGATATAATATACCAATATAAAAGTATACCACAAAAAAGCTCTTCCGTCAAGCGATTCTGCACGGTTTTCTCGCAGGAAGCGCATCAAAGCCGAGGACGGCAAAGTCCAGTGTTATGCCTTGACAGATTTCGACATTGGCGCTATAATAATGGCAGGATAAGATCGATACCGAAGGAGGGATTGGAGATGCGCCGAATATGCGCTGCGGCCGGTGCACTGTGCACGGCTTTGCTCTTCCTTCTGACCGGCTGCTTGGACGGACGGGATAACTTTGATCGCACCGAAACAGTCAGTGTCGAGCAGCTTCGCGCCTTGATTGCAGAAGCCGCGGCCGCACTGCAGACCGCGCCGCCGGCTCCCGCTGAAACGGACGGCCCCGCAGAACCGGCCGAAACTTCCACTCCCGATGCGCTCGGCACGGTATATTGGTCGGACGGCGGCGCGGTGTGGCACACCGACCGCGATTGCGCTTCGCTTCGGCAGGCTGCTGCTGTGCATTCAGGCAGCCAGGATGAAGCGTTGGCCGCCGGTAAAGCGAGGCTCTGCCAGCGCTGTGCGGATTAATCACCGAAGTACAGAGAGAAGTCTTCCGGCTTCTCTCTGCTTTTTTCGACGCGGTGCCGCAGCTGAAGTACGGAAGGAAAAATGAGATGTAAATATTTTATGACCCCGTTGCTTTTTCTGCCGAAAAATGATATAATGAACGTTGTATTTTTATCCCATGAGGTATGCCGCCATGAAGCTTGCTTTTCTTGGCGTCGGCAACATGGCCGGCGCGATTCTCGGCAGTCTGCGCAACATTGTGGACGATGCTGATATTTTCCTTTTTGACCGCTATCCCGAAGCAATGGCCCGCTATGCCGACCGCGGGTATGTTCGGGCTGAATCGGCCCCGGCAGCGGTGGCTGCCGCTGACTGCGTGATCTTCGCCGTCAAGCCGCAGAATATGCCCGAGCTCTTTGCCGAGCTGCAGGCAGCCGATGTGATGCACGGCAAGCTGGTTGTTTCTATTGCCGCCGGCATCCCCATCAAGGCCTTTACCGATGCATTCGGTCCGCTTCCCGTCATCCGCACCATGCCCAACACCCCCATGCTGATCGGGGAGGGCATGATCGCCCTCTGCCGCAATGCGCTGGTGACCGACGAGGATTTCGCCTTCGTCCGCACCCTCTTCGATGCGGCCGG
The DNA here is from genome assembly GCA_017507145.1 of Clostridia bacterium. Taxonomy (GTDB): domain Bacteria; phylum Bacillota; class Clostridia; order Oscillospirales; family CAG-272; genus SIG693. Next base: position 4,606 of record JAFWBJ010000136.1, read on the forward strand.
CAGTACCATCGTGCTTGATGAGTGTGACATGAACAAAATCATCTCGGTAACCGGCTCTTCGCCTGCTTACGTCTTCCTTTTCATCAAATCGATCTATGAATCCGGCCTGGCACAGGGGCTGGCTGAGGACGGTCTGCTGGATGCCGTCTGCGATGCCGTCATCGGCTCGGCTAAGCTGCTCAAGGCTTCCGACAAAACGCCGGATGAGCTCATTGCGATGGTCACCTCGAAGAAGGGAACGACCGAACAGGCTCTGCTTAAGCTGGAGGAATACCGCTTTGCCGAGGGTATTCACGCCGCCATGCTGGCCTGTACCAAACGCGCAGAGGAGCTTGGCCGCGCGTGACATAATCCCGACCTTCCTGCCATAAGATGAATCAGATTTATCTGACACACAGGAGGTCGTTATGCAGCAAACCGAAATTCCCGCTCCCGAAACCATTGCACGCCGCAATTCGCCGGCGTTTATCCGTTTTCGTATCACCGGCCAGTATCTCGGCCTTTACCTGCTGGCTTTTCTGCTCGGTATCATGCTCTGCGCACTGCTCGACACCGATACGCTCCCACCACTGAACGACAGCGTATCCGCCCATTTCGGCGGCATTTTTGACGGTTGCCACGGGGTGTTTGCCTGCGTCGAGGTCATTCTGGCCAGCGCTTCCGCCGATATCCGCGCGATGCTGATCATCTTTGCGGCAGGATTTACCATGTTCTGCCCGCCGGCCCTCTGCATCCTGACGGTGTGGCGCGGCTTTTCGCTGGGATTTATCTCAGCCTATCTCTGCACCGCCCTCTCGGCGGGGAGTATTGTCCTGCCCGGCGGCCCGGCGGCATTTCTGCTGTTTCTTGCCGCAAACGGCCTGCTGGCCGCGGCATTTGTTCATCTATCCGCTCAGGCGGTCTGCTTTTCGCATGCCTATCGCGAGATCTGCGGGCGGCCGCGCAGGATCATTCGTTCGCCCCTGCTCTGGCAATATTTGTTTCGCTATCTGTCCATGTTTGGCTTTGTCATGCTGGTACACGGGGCCTATGCCCTCCTCTGCCGGCTGCTGGGCTGACGGACATGGACAAATTCTTCAATCGAGGTATAACACTGTGGAACCCAACAAAAAGAAATTTTCTTTTCTCTATCCCTTTAAGCGCGACGGAAAGGGCGTCGAAAAAGAAGAGGCGGGGCCGCCCAATCTCAAAAATTTCTTCAAACTCTTCGGTCGGAAATTCACCCGCCTGCTCTCGCTGAACCTCTATATGCTGGTGGGCGCTGTCCCGCCGGTGCTGATGGCCTATCTCTTTTTTACCGGCGAGAAAACGCCTTCGGTAACCGAGCCCATCTATCCCGCGCTCTGGGGTGCGTCGCAGGTCGTGCAGACCCCGGCGCTCCAGCCCCTCTTTGGGACAAGCATGATCCAGTTCCAGCTTCCCTTCCTCTCGCTTGGGTTCATTCTGATGATGGTCGCACTGGCGCTGGTTTGGTTCTTCATTTTCGGCTATCTGAATGTCGGAACTACCTTTGTTCTGCGCGCGATGGTGCGCAGTGAGCCGGTCTTCATGTGGAGCGATTTCTGGTACGCCATCCGCCGCAATCGCCGGCAGGGCCTGCTGGTCGGTGCGCTTGACCTGCTGATCCTCGGCCTGCTGGTCTTTGATCTGGTCTATTTCTACAGCATGATCGGCAGCTTCGCTTACGACATGATGTTCTTCCTCATCATTGCCCTGCTTTTCCTCTACAATTTCATGCGTTTCTACCTTTATCTGATGCTGGTCACCTTCGATCTGCCCATCCGCAAGCTGATCAAGAACGCCTTCATCTTCGCAATCGTCGGCATCAAGCGCAACATGATGGCGCTGCTCGGCATCATCGCCATGCTTGCCATCAACTACATTCTCATCACCCTGCTCGGCCCACTCGGCCTGATTGTGGTCGTCATTCTGCCTGTGATCTACTTCCCTGCCTGCGCGGCCTTTATGGCGGCCTACGCAGCCTGGGCAAAGATCGATGAGCTGATGATCAAGCCCTACCAAACTGAAGATGACGACAGCGATATGATGCCGGACGCTGATGCTGAGGCTTTGCTTTGATCCCTTTTTCCTCAGTTGCTGCCGATCAGTTCACTGATGCCGACAAAATGAAACCCGCGTGCAAGCAATTCGGGAATGACAATCCGCAGCGCTTCGGGCGTTGGGCTGTCGTAGCCGATATAGTCGTGCATCAAGATGATGTCGCCTGCCTTGACCTGCGCTAAAATTTGCTCTGCGATCTGATCCGGCGGGGTGTGATCCCAGTCGCGGGTGTCGATCGTCCAGAGAATCACCCGATAATCGAGCGCGCGTGCGGCTTCGATGACCGAATCGCTGAACATCCCCTCGGGCGGGCGGAAGAGCTTGGTACGGTAATCGGCCAGCTCGTAGAGTGTCTGCTCGGTGCGCAGAATCTCCTCACGGACATGCTCAGCGCTCTGTCGAGCCAGCCGGCAATGATCGTAGGTGTGGTTGCCGATCTCATGCCCCCCCGCCTGGATACGGCTGATCAGCGCCGGATAGTACTCCACGTTCTGTCCGATGACAAAGAAGGTGGCGTGCACGCCGTATTCCTCCAGGATGGAGAGAATCTCCTCGGTATAGTGGGGGTGCGGCCCGTCGTCAAAGGTCAGCGCGATCTTGGCAGACTCGTTTGCGTGGGCGCGATATACAATGCTGCTCTCATCATCCTCTGCGGCCAGCGGTACAAGCAAAACGCAGATTGCCGCAAGCGCGGCCGCGCACCGCAGCATTCTGCGTTCCCCGCCCTTCATCCTGCCGCCGCGGTCAGCTCATCCAGCGTCCCAAAGCGCCATCCGTCAGCTTTGAGCGTGTCGATGACCTCGCCGAGAATCGCGGCATTTGCGGCAGAGGTAGGATGCAGAAGAATGACGGCGCCGTTGTGGATATTGTCAAGAATACGCGCCTTCGCTTCGGCGGGGTCGGGCTGGCGGCTGTTGTCCCAGTCTGCGTAGGCAAAGCTCCAGAATATCGTTTTATACCCCAACGCCTCTGCCCACTCCATGTTCGCCCGATTGAACCTACCCTCGGGCGGGCGGTAGTATTTCGGCATGGCATCCCCGGTCAGCGCCGTGTAGGCTTCCTCCAGCGCACGCAGCTCGGCGGCAAATTCGGCCTCTGTCGGCATGGTGGTCATGTCCGGATGGCGCGCGGTATGGTTGCAGACCGTATGCCCCTCATCGCGCATCCGCAGAATCAGTTCAGGATGGCAGGAAATGAGGTGCTCAAGGACGAAAAACGCTCCGGGAACTTCCCTGTCCCGCAGGATGTCCAGAATTTTGGCCACGTTGCCGTTTTCATAGCCGGCATCAAAGGTCAGATAAAGCACCTTTTCGTCGGCGCTGTCTCCATGTGCGTGATCGATATAATAACCGTCATATTCCTCCACCCAGGTCAGATCTCCCCCCAGAGTCGGCTGTCGGTGCTCGCGGTTGCGTACACAGTACCAGCCTGCCCCATCACCGGCCGCAATCGGCAGAATCAGGATGGAGAGCCAGAGCATGGCCGAATGAATATTGTGCATAAATTTCCATTTCATTTTCATCATCTCCTTCGCCGATAGTCTGTGCGAACCGCCGTTTTTGACCCGTGACAAGTGTTGGTTCGCGGTTATGTAGCAGGATTTAAATGAATATTCTTCCATTTTTGGTGAATATCACAATTGATTTTTGAAAGAATATGCGTTATAATAGTGTCATCGAAAAAATGAACTGTATACGCAGAGAAAGGATACATACACTCATGAAAAAGGAAATCAAAAAAATCGTCCTCGCCTACTCGGGCGGCCTCGACACCTCCATCATCATTCCGTGGCTGAAGGATAACTATCCCGGCTGCGAAATCATCGCCGTCTGTGCCGATGTCGGCCAGGGCAAGGAGACCGACGGTCTTGAGGAAAAGGCCATCAAGACCGGCGCATCCAAGCTCTACATTGAGGATCTGCGCAAGGAATTCATCGAGGACTATGTCTTCCCGACCATGCAGGCCGGCGCAAAGTACGAGAACCAGTATCTGCTGGGCACCTCCTTCGCTCGCCCCATCATCGCCAAGCGCATCGTCGAGATTGCCCGCGCTGAGGGTGCCGACGCCATTGCCCACGGCTGCACCGGTAAGGGCAACGACCAGGTTCGCTTCGAGCTGACCATCAAGGCTTTCGCTCCCGACATGGAGATCATCGCCCCCTGGCGCGTCTGGGATATCAAGTCCCGCGACGAGGAGATCGACTACGCCATCGCCAAGAATGTCCCGCTGAACATCACCCGCGAGACCAACTACTCCAAGGATAAGAACATCTGGCATCTCTCGCACGAGGGTCTGGATCTCGAGGATCCCGCCAACGAGCCGATGTACGACAAGATTCTGGAGATGGGCGTCTCCCCTGAGATGGCTCCCGACAAGCCGACCTACGTCACCATCTCCTTTGAGAAGGGCGTTCCGGTCGCCATCGACGGCGTCAAGATGGGCGCAATCGAGCTACTTGAGAAGCTGAATGCACTCGGCGGTGCAAACGGTATCGGTATCGTTGACATGGTCGAGAACCGTCTGGTCGGCATGAAGAGCCGCGGCGTTTACGAGACCCCCGGCGGCACCATCCTCTACGCCGCACACGAGGCGCTGGAGACCCTGACTCTCGACCGCGACACCATGCACACCAAGCAGATGCTCTCGGGCAAGTTTGCTGACCTCGTCTACTTCGGCCAGTGGTTCACC
>JAFWBJ010000137.1 GCA_017507145.1 Clostridia bacterium
AGCGGAGTTATCGGTGCCGGTGAATATGAGGATATAAAGATAAGTGGCAGCGCTAAAGTGCGTGGACCTATACGCTGCAAAAGCTTTTCCGCCTCGGGTGCCGTAGATGGCGACGGAAACATTGAATGCGAGGAAAGTTTTCGGGTTTCCGGCAGCGGTTCCTTTGACGGCAGCATAAAAGCGGGCTGTATTGGTGTTGCAGGGGCATTTTCCTGTAAAGGCAGCGTAAGCGCTTCGGGCAAAGCCGCCGAACGCACCGACAACTTGAAGCTTTTGGGTGATATTAAAGAGTGTTTGGGAGCTTTAAAGGACGGCGACATCAGTATTGCGGGTGCTGCCGATGTTGACGGTGACGTAGAAGCGGAAATTGTAAAAATAGACGGCAAGCTTGATTGCAGCGGTTTGATCAACGCAGAAGAGATAGACATTGCATTTGATTCCGGCATGGATATAGGGAGTATCGGCGGCAGCCGTATCAGCATTTATCGCCGCCATGGCCGCAGTAGAAGAATAAGCCGCCTGCCTTTGATTTCTTCACTGCTGTCCTTTGTGGGATCCGATAAGGTGAATGTGAAAACGTCCATTGAGGGCGACGTGATCGCCATTGAAAATGTGCGCACGCCCCGTGTTTCGGGCAGAATTGTCGCCGTCGGCGAGGATTGTGAAATTGACCTTGTGCAGTATACGGAGCAGATAGAGGTTTCGCCCAACGCCAAGGTAGGCAAAGTGGAAAAGGTATAAAAGCGATATAAACTGTGGTGCGCAGTTAGACCGGCATTGGAGATGTCGAGCCCAATAGGAAAGGGGCTCGACAGAACTGACGGGTTATGTCAGCCCTGCCACGTCGCTTCGCTCCTCGCAATGACAGTGTTGGGGGGGGCGCTGTAAACTACAACGATATGGATTAAAGATTTGTCATTACGAGCGAAGCGTGGGAATCTCCGGCGCAATGAGTAGATAGGCACTTATGCCAAAAGATTTCTTGTGCCAAACAAAAAAACGGTGAGCAGCCTTGGCTGCTCACCGTTAATTTTATTTCTTCTTTTTCTTGCTTTTCTTGGCCTTGAAATCGCCGCCGCCGAGAGTTTCGCCGAACTGTGTAAGTATCTCCTTCTGCTCGGAGTTGAGTCCGGTGGGAATGTCAACAATAACGGTGACGAACTGGTCGCCGCGTCCGCTGCTGTTCAGACGGGGAATACCCTTGCCGCGCAGGCGGAATACCGTGCCGGACTGGGTGCCCTCGGGGATGGTGTACTTGACCTTGCCGTCCAGCGTGGGAACCTCGACCTCTGCGCCGAGAGCTGCCTGCACTATGTTTATGTTCAGCCGATAGAGAACGGAGGTGTCCTCGCGCTCGAAATGGGGGTGGCTCATCATGCGAATGGTCACCAGCAGATCGCCTGCGGGGCCGCCGTTGCTGCCTCTGTGGCCCTGACCGCGCACGGAAATTGTCTGTCCGTCATCAATGCCGGCGGGGATGTTCACGCTCACGGTCTTGTTGCGGCGTACTGCGCCCTTGCCCTTGCAGGTGGGGCAGGGACTGTGGATTATCTTGCCGGAGCCGCGGCAGTTGTCGCAGGCTGCAGTGGTCTGCATCACGCCGAAAGCGGTGCGCTGCTGACGGCGCACCTGACCGCTGCCGCCGCAAACGGGGCAGACCTCAGGCGTGGTTCCGGATTCGCAGCCGCTGCCGTGGCATTCGGCGCAGTCCTCAATGCGGGAGATGGGGATCTCCTTGGTGCAGCCGAAAGCTGCCTCTTCAAAGGTGAGGTCAACTGCTGCGCGGAGGTTTTCGCCTCTGCGGGGGGCATTCTGACTGCGGGTGCTTCTGCCGCCGCCGCCACCGCCGAAGAAGGATTCGAAAATGTCGCCAAGATCGCCGAAACCGTCGAAGCCAAAGCCGCCGCCGAAGCCGCCTGCATTGGGGTTGAAGTTGGGATCAACGCCCGCGTGACCGAACTGATCGTAGCGGGAACGCTTGTCGGAATCGGAAAGGACCTCGTATGCCTCGTTTATTTCCTTGAAGCGTGCCTCGGCCGCGGCGTCGCCGGGATGCAGGTCGGGGTGGTTGGCCTTGGCAAGCTTGCGGTATGCTTTTTTCAGATCGTCCTCGCTGGCGTTCTTGTCAACGCCGAGAACTTCGTAAAAATCTCTTTTCTGCTCTGCCATACATTACCTCGCAAACTGATTGACAAACGCGACAAAAGCGGGAGTGAATCCCGCCCTGCCGCTATATGTCAAAAGTGAGATCAAACAATTGGGGGATTACTGCTGGTCGTCGTCGACTACTTCGTAGTCAGCGTCGTAGTAATCTGCGCCGCCTGCTGCGCCGGCATCAGCACCGGGAGCGGCCTGGCCTTCTGCAGCGGCCTGCTGCTGATAAAGCTTCTCGGATACGGCGTAGAATGCCTGAGTCAGTTCCTCGGTAGCGGTCTTGATGGCGGCTACGTCGGTGCCGTTGAGGGCGGTCTTTACCTTTTCGATGGCGGCCTCGATGTTGCCCTTTTCGGTGGCATCGAGCTTGTCACCCAGCTCGCCGAGAGTCTTTTCGGACTGGTATACCATCTGGTCGGCCTGATTGCGGGTGTCAACCTCTTCCTTGCGCTTTGCATCCTCGGCGGCATACTGCTCAGCTTCCTTGACTGCCTTTTCGATGTCTTCCTTGCTCAGGTTGGAGGAAGCGGTAACGGTGATGTGCTGCTCTCTCTGAGTGCCGAGATCCTTGGCGGATACGTTTACGATGCCGTTGGCGTCGATGTCGAAGGTAACCTCGATCTGAGGTACGCCGCGTCTTGCGGGAGCGATGCCGTCCAGATGGAAGCGGCCGAGAGACTTATTGTTGGCGGCCATCTCGCGCTCGCCCTGCAGTACGTTTACCTCAACGGAGGTCTGGTTGTCTGCTGCGGTGGAGAA
>JAFWBJ010000138.1 GCA_017507145.1 Clostridia bacterium
ACGGGGTCGAGCTTCTGTGCCCGCGCCAGCTCGACGAGGTCCTGCCCGTACTTCGCCAGCACGTCGTAGGTCGACTCGGGGTTGTCGGAGGTCACCTTCCGCCCGCCCCGCGCCGTCTTGACGGCATCAAGGAAGGCCTTTTGCTCGACGCCGCAGTCGGCGAAGATGCGCTTCAGCGCCGCCGACGGCTTGTTCATCAGCCCGAGCAGCAGGTGCTCGACCGAAACGTACTCGTCCCCCATCCGTGCAGCCTGTGCTTCGGCGTCGGACAGCGCCGCCTCGAGGTCGCGGGAGATGTAGATCTTCTCGGGATCGTAGCCGCTTCCGCCCGTCTGCGGCAGGCGCGCGAGGGCTTCGCGGGTGCGGGCGGTCAGCGCGGCGGTGTCAGCGCCGGCGCGGGAGAGCAGCTCGCCGCAGAGGCCGCCGTCCTGCTCCAGCAGGGCAAGCAGCAGGTGCTCCGCCTCGATCTGCGGGCTACGGCGCTCCACGGAAATGGTCTGGGCGGTCTGCACCGCCTCAATGCTTTTTTGGGTGAATTTTTGCAGGTTCATGTGCCTACCTCCTGGATAGATTTGCTTGTGATTGGCTCACAGTACGACCGTCGACTGCTGCAGGTAAGCGCGGTAGATGCGCTCGACGGCAGCCTGTGCGGCGGCGGGATCGTTGAGATTGTAGAAATACGCCTTCAGCGCAGCGTCGAAGGTGCGGATGTACGCGGCGATCAGTTCGCCCAGCGTCTCACTGCCCGGCGCCACCGGCCGCCCGCCCTGCGTCAGCGCGTGCAGCTCCAGCCGACGGACATATTTTCCCCCGTCCTCGACGCGGCAATGCACCGGCCCGCCGAAAATGCTCTCCTCGACCCGATTCCACAGCTTGTAGAACTGCATCAGATAGAGGATGAGCGTGCTGCTCTGGGTGCGCAGTGCGACCCGCAGCTCGCCGATGCCCCCCTCGGCTTCCACCGTCCGATAGAGCTCAACGCTGTACCGCACCGTGGGGTTGTACTTGTAATCGAGCGCCGAGCGCAGCGACAGCATACTGTCCGAGCCGCCCAGCTGCACGTGGAAGCTGTCCCGCCCGTCCAACAGCGCCTCCAGCCGGCGGAAGGTCTGCTGCATCCGCTTCTCGGGCGTGGTGTAGGAGACATACTCGGCCAAAATCTGGTTGATCATATTCGATCGGTTCGTCCCCTTGTGGTAGGCCAGCCGATCGATCTCGGCAATTACATCCTCGCTGAGCACCAGCGAATATACGGTTTTCTTCATAATGGGCGAACTCCTTTCGCTTTTCTGCTATTATCTTATCACGGATTATAGAATTTGTCAATAGTTTTATATAAAGTTAATAACGAGTTTACAAATGTTGCTTCTGCGAAAAGCATGCGGGGGAAACCTTTTTGAAAAAAGGTTTCCCCCGCACCCCCTTCTAAAAACTTTCCATCACGCCTAAAATGAAGGCGTGCGCGAAAGTTTTTGGGGAGGGGTTCGGGGAGGGCCTTTTTTCAAAAAGGCCCTCCCCGATTCTCTCTTATTCTATTCCATCCCCACCGTCAGCCCGGTCAGGGTTGCGTCGGTGGCCAGCGTGTCGAGGCCGACGAGGATGAGGATCTGATCGATCTCAGCGGCGGCCAGGAATTTGGCGACACTGCCGCGGTAGTAGCGCAGGTCGAGGATCTCGAGGTCATAGTGCTGCGCGAGGAAGGGCACGACCGCATGGGCGAAGCTGTCCTTGATGAGCAGCATGGTCGGGCGGTCTTCTCCGTCGGCGCGGATGCGCATATGGCCGTTGTTCGACGAGAGGAAGGCGGCGTATTTGTCCTTTTTCTCGAGGTAACTGCGGTCGTAGAAGCCGTCGAGGGTGCGCGAAACCTCGCCGCCCAGGAGCACCTCGACGGTGAAGTTCTCATCGCCGGGATAGCGGTAGAACTGCATTTCCTCGCCCTCGATCCAGCCAAAGCCGGATGCCGAGTAGGTGGTGCCAAGGAAGTCGCCGGCCGCCGTTTCGGGCGTGAAGCGATCGAGGGGCGTGGGCGTGTAGCCGCAGAGGCCGCCGATGGCGGCGTATGCGTGATATGCGCCGAGGGTGGTCCAGTGGTGGTCGGTGCGGTACCAGACCGGTTCGCCGGCGTCGGCCAGCGGGGTGAGCACTTCGCGCAGGGAGAGGGTCTGCATCCCGCCCGAGCGGCTGTCGATGCGCGGCCAGACGGCAGCGGCGCGGTCGGCCGAGGCAAGGCCCGGCAGGTATTCGCCCAGCACGTCGATGGCGCGGGGTGCGATGGCCAGCGACACGGGATAGGGGGAGAGGGCGCTGAAGCGGTCGATGGCGTCCAGGTTGGTGCAGACGGTGTCAAGCTGAGCTTCGCTGTACTCGATGCGCTTGACGAGGTAGCCCTCGCGGCCGAGGATGACGTCGTTGTTCTCGCCCTTGCCCAGTGCCAGCTCGGCGCCGGCCTTGACCGGAACGAGGATATCACGCAGGGGGAACTGGTCGGTGTAGAAATCCTTGAGCTCGGCCATGAAGCGGCCGTCCCAGATGCGGGCAAAGCTGACCTTCGGGAAGGGCTGCAGGGCGCGGTTCTCCTGCGCGGAGAAGCTGCGCTGGGGCAGCAGGTAGATCCCCACCGCAAAGGTGAGGATCAGCGCCGCGCAGAGCGCAATCAGCACAATATCCCGCCGCCGGGTGGCGGGGGCGGCTTCGCGCTGAATCTCAATGAGCCGGTCTACCTCGCGGTCAGCCGGATGTTGTTTGGCCATGTGTAGCCTCCTTATGGCAATCAGAAACGGTAATAGAGGAAGGGGCTGAAGCCCGACGCCACCAGGTAGACGGTGCCGGCGGTCAGGCTGAGCAGGCAGGCGGCCGCAGCGGCAGTGCGTACCCAACCGCCCCTGGCGTAGCCGCGCCAGAAGAGCTTGCGGGGCAGAGGCGTGCAGGCGATGACGACGATGACGCCGAAGATGAGGTGGCGGACGAGGTCATAGAGATCGGTCGGGCCGGCGAAGCCCGCCGCGCCGACGCCGAACATCGCGCCGAAGTAGCGCCACGCCTCAGCGCCCGAGGCAAAGCTGTCGGATGCCGTGAAGATCAGCCAGCCGATGACAACAAAGAACATGGTGTAGAGCCGCTGCAGCGCCGCCGGCAGCTTGTCCAGCCACTTCGCAAGGAAGAGCTTCTCAAGCATCTGCAGGACGAAATAGTAGAGCCCCCAGAGCACAAAATTCCAGCTTGCGCCGTGCCAGAAGCCGGTCAGCAGCCAGACCACGAGCGAATTGCGCACCAGCTTCCAGCGGCCGACGCGGTTGCCGCCCAGCGGGATGTAGACGTACTCGCGGAACCAGGTCGAGAGCGAGATGTGCCAGCGCCGCCAGAAATCGGTGACCGAGGTGGCGATGTAGGGGTAGTCGAAGTTCTCAAGGAAGCGGAAGCCGACGATCTTGCCGAGGCCAATCGCCATGTCGGAGTAGGCCGAGAAGTCGAGGTAGATCTGCGCCGTGTAGAAGAGGATGCCCATCCAGGCGCCCAGCACCGTCCGCTCGGCCGAGGGAATGGCGGCAAAATCGGCCCACAGTGCGCCGCAGACGTCGGCCAGCAGCACCTTTTTGGCGAAGCCCGCGCAGAAGGTGCGGATGCCCGAGGACACCATCAGCACCGAGTGCTCGCGCTCGCGCAGCTGGTCGTCGACGTCGCGGTAGCGCACGATCGGACCGGCGATGAGCTGGGGGAAGAGCGCCACATACGCGCCGAAGGAGACGGGATTGCGCTGCGCCTCGGCGTCGCCGCGGTAGACATCGATGACGTAGGACAGCGACTGGAAGGTGTAGAAGGAGATGCCGACCGGCAGGCTGAGCTCGAGGTCGGGGATGAAGCCGAGGAAGGGGATTAGCCGCAGGTTGTCGGCGAAGAAGTTATAATATTTGAAAAAGCCGAGGATGGCGAGGTTGATGACGATAGCGGCCACCATCGCGCCCTTTGCGCGGCGCATCTCGCCCGCGCGCTTCCAGCGCCCCACCAGATAGCCGCAGACATAGTCGAGGGCGATGGTGAAGAGCATCAGGAAGAGGAAGCGCGGCTCGCCCCAACCGTAGAAGATGAGGCTGACGGCCAGCAGAACCGCGTTTCGCCAGCGCAGGGGCACGGCATAGTAGGCGATCAGTGTGATCGGTAAATATAGGAAAAGAAACTCAAGGCTGGAAAAAACCATAGTCGTCCCTTTCGATGGTAATATTTGTTTTAGTATACCAAACTTTTGTGAACTTATTGTGAACAGCGTGCGAGAAGTCGTCGAAATGGGACGGAAAAAGGCGGGGGAACGCCCGCTTGGGATATAGGCTGTGCGTCAGAGCACAGAGAGAAACGCCGCATTGCTACGAAAGCCGCCTGCTCGGGCATTGCTAACCGTACGACTTGCGCAGCGACGCTGAGCGAAACGAAAACGTCCCGCAACATAAGTTGCAGGACGTTTTTCTGCGGGCGCCACCCCGCAGGGGTGGCAGAACTTTCAGCCAAGGAGGGAGGGTGTCCAGCGGGAGGGAAACTTCGGCGTTTGAGATGGTTCCCTCCCGCTGGTCGCCCGGGAGGGCGAAAAAACTCGCTTACTGCAAATAATCCATAATATCGATCTGCATCATGCCCATCAGGCGGGTGAGCAGCACGCGGTAGCGCATATAGGCATGGTAACGCAGGCCTTCCTCGAAGAGCTTGGCGTCAACATGGACATCCTCGGGCGTGATGACGGCGCCGGCCGTCTTCATCATGCGCACCATCTCCTCGTCGGTCGGCAGCGTGTCGAGAATCAGCGTGCGAATCTCGGGCCACTTCGCCTTCAGGCGGGCCAGGTCAATGGTATCGGTGATGGTGGGGGTATTGAGCTTCATCATCTCGTCGACCATCTTCTCGCCGAAGACGGCCTTGACGGTCTCCCAGTCGGTCGGATCGGGGATGGGGTCGATCTCGGTCACGCGGGACGCAATGTTGCGGTAGATGCGGTTGATCAGCACGGTGGCCACGCCGACCTTGGTGCCGTGGTAGCCCGGCCAGACGCCGTCCAGCAGCTTGCGGCACTCCCAGAAGTGGGAGACAACGTGCTCGGCACCCGATGCGGGGCGGGAGGTGCCGGCCAGCTTCATGGCAAGGCCGGTAAACACCAGCGCCTCCATGATCGAGCCTGCGGCCTCTTCGTTGGCATCGGTGACGTGCTCGCCCATCGCGACGACCTTATTGATGGCCTTCATGGTCAGATCGGCGATGGCGTCACAGTAGTATTCGTCGGTCAGCAGATTGGAGATCTTCCAATCAACCAGACCGATATACTTGGCGATGATGTCGCCAAATCCTGCTGCCTTCAGTTCAACGGGAGAATCAGCAAGGATCTTGGTGTCGGCGAGAATGATCTCGGGCTGCTCTGCGCGGAAGCTGTTCTTGAAGTTGTTCTCGATGATGGGCGCGGTGTCAGACGCAAAGCCATCCATCGAGGGGGCAGTGGCGAAGATGGCAAAGCGCTTGCCCATCTGGTAGGAGGCAACGCGGCACATGTCGTTGATGGAGCCGGTGCCAACCGAGAGGACGGCGTCGACGTCATAGCAGAGCGCCTCGAGCTCGCGGACGCCCTCGATACGGGCCGTTCTAACGTCGGGGTAGATGACTTTCTTGAGGACGAAGCCGGCGGCGGTGAGGCTCTCAATCAGCCCCGCCGATGCGCCAAGCGAGTTCTCATCGGCGACGAAAAGCAGCTTCTTGGGGAAGTTCGCCTCGGTCAGAACGGCGCCGACGCGGTTCACAAGCCCCGAAGAGATTTCGACCACCTTGGTCGCAAAGGTGTGTTCCTTGCCGCAGGGGCAATTTTTCATGTCAGAGAGAATTTTGTTCAGATCCATACCTGTCTCCTATCGAAAATATTGTTATTTTTTGAAATAAACTGCATAGCGCAGAAAAAAACACAATTAAGCCTTCTGCTCGCGCAGGGCAACGACCTCGACCTCAACCAGCACACCGCGAGGCAAGGTCTTGACCGCCACACAGGAGCGGGCCGGCTTACCGGTGAAATATTCGGCGTAGACGGCGTTGAAGGCAGCAAAATCATCCATACTCTGCAAAAAGCAGGTGGTCTTGATGGCGGAAGCCAGCGAACTGCCCGCCGCCTCCAGCACCGCACCGAGATTCTGGCAGACACGGTGGGTCTGGGCGGTGATATCCTCCCCCACCACCTGACCGCTGACCGGGTCAAGCGGGATCTGGCCGGAGGTAAAAATCAGCTCACCAGCCGAGATGGCCTGCGAATAAGGCCCGATGGCGGCCGGTGCGCGGTCGGTATGTACATTGTTGAGCATGTGGGTCTCCTTTGCTTGATCGGTGCAGGATGTCCTGCGAACCGCATTTCTGTTTCCATTATCGCGCAAATTCTATTATAGCACAAATAAAGCCCCACTGCAAGAGCCCTTGCGCAATTTTTTCCAGCCGCCGCCATATCAAATTCAACAGGATGACGCGCAAATCAGCGCGACACCATGCAAAAAACCCGCGAGAAATTCTCGCGGGTTTGATGGCGCGCCACGCAGGATTCGAACCTGCGACCTACCGGTTCGTAGCCGGGCACTCTATCCACTGAGCTAGTAGCGCACGTCCATAGGACTCTATTATTATAGCGCAGACGGGGGGATTTGTCAAGGGCTTTTTGAAATTTTTTTCGGATTTTTTTGCGTGACGGCCGGACTTGACAGCTGAGGGGCGCTGTGCTACAATATGAGCAGATCAATTCCAAGAAACGAGGGAACCGACATGAGCAAAGTCGCATGGAAGGGCGGCGCCCTGCTGGGGCCGCTGCCGCCGGTCATGGTCAGCTGCGGGGACGGCGTGCAAGACAACATCATCACCGTCGCCTGGACGGGCATCACCTGCACCCACCCGCCCAAGACCTATGTTTCCATCCGCCCCAGCCGCCACTCCTACCCCATCATTCGCGAAACCGGCGAGTTCGTCATCAACCTCGCTCCCGCCTCGCTCTGCCGCGCCGTCGATTACTGCGGCATCTACACCGGCGCAAAAGTCGATAAGTTCGCCCGCTGCGGTCTGACCCGCGAGCCGGCACAGGTCGTGCGCTGTCCCATCATCGCCGAGTCCCCCCTCTCGCTCGAGTGCCGCGTCACCGATGTCATCCCGCTCGGCTCGCACGATATGTTTCTGGCCGACATCGTGGCCGTCAATGTCGACGACGCCCTGCTCGACGAAAAGGGCGCGCTCCATCTCAACCGCGCAGGACTGCTCGCCTTCGCCCACGGCGAATACTTCGCTCTCGGCCCGCGAATCGGCAAGTTTGGGTTCAGCACGGATAAAGGCAAGAAGAAAAAGCGGAAATAAGACCTCGGGGAGGGCGCTTTTGGTAAAAAGCGCCCTCCCCGAACCCCTTCCGCAAAAACTTTCTGTCACGCCAAAACCCAGGGCGGGCTGGAAAGTTTTTGGAAGGGGGCGTGGGGGAAACTTTTTTACAAAAAAGTTTCCCTCACAAAACCTTGACAAATCCTCCCGCCCGTGCTATAATACTCCCAAACCGATGCGGCAGAGAAAAAGCAGGGCAAGGGATTTTCCAGCGACCGGGGGGCAGTGCAAGCCTCGGATGACCGACTGCAGAATATGGACTGCCAAGGGCAAGCAGAACCGCCGACTTGCTCGGCCAGTATGTGCGCCGGAGTAGCGCCTCCGTTAGCAAAGCCGGTGCGTTTTTGCGCACGCAGAGCGGGCGGATCTTCCGCCAAGCCAGGTGGCACCGCAAGAGTTATGCTCTTGTCCCGGCAGAAATGCGGGACAGGAGTTTTTTCTTTGCCCGCGCCCCCACGCGCTTCCCCCGGCGCGGCGGGCAAATTTCGCGGGGGAAGGAGAACGCCATGAAAAACGAAAAAATCCCGTACAAAATCTATCTCTCCGAGGACGAGATCCCGCGCGCCTGGTACAACGTCCGCGCCGACATGAAGAACAAGCCCGCGCCGCTGCTCGATCCCGTCACGCGCCGCCCCATCACTGAGGACGCGCTGGCCGAGGTCTTCTGCCGCGAGCTGGCCCGTCAGGAGCTCGACGACACCAACGCCTACATCGAGATCCCCGAGCCGATCCACAGCTTCTACAAGATGTACCGCCCCGCCCCCCTCGTCCGCGCCTACTGCCTTGAGGAGAAGCTGGGCACGCCTGCGCACATCTACTACAAATTCGAGGGCAACAACACCTCGGGCAGCCACAAGCTGAATTCTGCCATCGCCCAGGCCTACTACGCCAAGGAGCAGGGTCTCGCCGGCGTCACGACCGAGACCGGCGCCGGGCAGTGGGGCACTGCCCTCTCGATGGCCTGTTCCTACTTTGGCCTGGACTGCAAGGTCTTTATGGTCAAGGTCAGCCACGACCAGAAGCCCCACCGCCGCGAGGTCATGCGCACCTACGGCGCGTCGGTCACGCCCTCGCCCTCCGACACCACCGCGGTCGGCCGCAAGATCCTGGCCGAGCACCCCGGCACTGGCGGCAGCCTCGGCTGTGCCATCTCGGAGGCGGTGGAGACGGCCGTCAACTCGGGCGGGCGCTACCGCTATGTGCTCGGCTCGGTGCTCTCGCAGGTGCTGCTGCACCAGTCGATCATTGGCCTCGAGGCCAAGACTGCGCTCGACAAGTACGGCGTCAAGCCCGACCTCATCATCGGCTGTGCCGGCGGCGGCTCGAATCTGGGCGGTCTGATCTCCCCCTTCATGGGCGAGAAGCTGCGCGGCGAGGCTGACTACCGTTTCATCGCCGTCGAGCCGGCCTCCTGCCCCACCCTCACCCGCGGCGTCTACGCCTACGACTACTGCGACACCGGCATGATCTGCCCGCTGGCCAAGATGTATACGCTCGGCGCCTCCTTCATGCCCGCGCCGATGCACGCCGGCGGCCTCCGCTACCACGGCATGACGCCGGTGCTCTCCCAGCTCTGCGCCGACGGGCTGATGGAGGCCACCTCGGTCACGCAGACGTCTGTCTTCGATGCCGCCGTCACCTTTGCCCGCGTTGAGGGTATCCTGCCGGCGCCCGAGTCGGCCCACGCCATCCGCGTCGCCATCGACGAGGCACTGCGGTGCAAGGAGACCGGCGAGGAGAAGGTCATCCTCTTCGGCCTGACCGGCACCGGCTACTTCGACATGATGTCCTATGCCAAGCACAACGACGGCATCCTGACCGATTAACTCCCCACCGACGAGGAGATCGCCGCCTCGCTTTCCCGCCTGCCGGTGATGGATTGAGGGGCCGGGCAGCACCTTTCTCGAAAAATTCACATTTCCCCGGTAAATATCCCTTGCAAATCCTACAATACTATGATAAAATATCATTAATTATACCTATAATATATTCATCCGAAAGGACACACCATGGAATACACCTTTTCCAATAAAATGGCCGCGCTCAAGCCCTCGGCGATCCGTGAGATCTTCAAGTCGCTGACCGACCCGACCATCATCTCCTTCGCGGCCGGCAACCCCGCGCCCGAATCCTTCCCCGTCGAGGCGCTGTCCGCCATCGCGGCCGACATCTTCGCAAACGCTTCCACCGCCGCCCTGCAGTACAGCATCACCGACGGCTACCCGCCCCTGCGCGCCGCTGTCGCCGAGCGCCAGAAGACCCGCTTCGGCATCGGCCGCGACTTTGACACCACCATCATCACCTCGGGCGGCCAGCAGGGCATCGAGCTCTGCTGCAAGGTGCTCTGCAACGAGGGCGACGTCGTCCTCTGCGAGAATCCCTCCTTCATCGGCGCGCTGAACGCCTTCCGCTCGCTGGGCGCCAAGCCTGTGGGCATCCCGCTGCGGGCTGAGGGAGGCATCGATCCGGCTGATCTTGAGGCTGCCATCGACGCCAATCCGAACGCGAAGATGCTCTACCTCATCCCGACCTTCCAGAATCCGGCCGGCAGCTGCACCGACGAGCCCACCCGCCGCCGCATCTACGACATCTGCCGCCGCCGGGGTCTCGTCATCCTCGAGGACAACCCCTACGGTGAGCTGCGCTTCGCCGGCGAGGACATCCCCACCCTCAAGGCCATGGACGA
>JAFWBJ010000139.1 GCA_017507145.1 Clostridia bacterium
CATGGCCAGATAGCCGGCGTTGCGGCCCATGACCTCAACAACGGAGCAACGCTCATGGGACTGCATGGTATCACGGAGTTTGTCGATGCACTCGATGGCGGTATTGGCCGCAGTGTCGAAACCGATGCAGTAGTTGGTACAGCTGATATCGTTGTCGATGGTGGCAGGGATACCGACCACATTGATACCATACTTGGACAACGCCCGGGCACCGCGGAAGGTGCCGTCACCGCCGATGGCTACGATGCCGTCCAGACCCAGGAACTTACAGGTGGAAACAGCCTTGCGCTGACCTTCTTCGGTCATAAATTCCTTGCTGCGGGCGGTGTAGAGGATAGTGCCGCCCCGGTTGATGATATGGGCGATATTCTTCTCGTCCAGCCGGACAATATCGCCGGAGATCAGACCGTTGTAGCCACGGCGGATACCGTAGCATTCAATGCCGTGATACATAGCGGTACGGACAACTGCGCGGACACAGGCGTTCATACCGGGGGCGTCGCCGCCGCTGGTCAGCACACCGATTCTTTTTACACTCATGTTTTGTTCCTCCTGTCTTAATCCTTTGGATTTTATAGTATTATTTTAGCTATTTTTTCCTTAAATGTAAAGGGGCAATTTACGAATTGGATTTAAGATATTAAAATAAATGACTTTCGTTGAATTTACACGAATCCTGTGGTATGATATTTCCGTAAAAGAGTGAGTAGGAGTGGATCCATGAAGAAAAAATTGAGCATA
Organism: Clostridia bacterium; assembly: GCA_017507145.1. Taxonomy (GTDB): domain Bacteria; phylum Bacillota; class Clostridia; order Oscillospirales; family CAG-272; genus SIG693. The sequence goes on from JAFWBJ010000139.1 coordinate 742, forward strand.
TTGCTGCTCTTGATCATAATGTGCATGTGCTTTGGCTGCAGCTCCATGGATAAGGCGGCGCCGGAAGCATGTGATGTCAACCTGGAAATGGTAATGGATGACAGCGTTTACAGCATGGAGAGATCGGTCGACGGCAGTGATATGAAGCCTGACGGAGCAACCGGGGCGGAATCGGCGCAGACCGTTGCAGCGGTCAGCGAACCTCTGGTTTGCGTCAGCTTTTCCGAGTCGTCCTGGCAGTCCACGGATGATGACGGCGAAAAGCTTTTTGTGAGCCGGTGCTATGAGCCGACATTTGTCACCGAAGATGAAGCTGTCAATGGCTGGTTGAAAGGTCTTGTAGATACCGCAGGGACGCAGACGGAACTGGATCTGCTGCAGGTAGAGAACCAGGCCTGGCGGGATCGGGACAATAGGGAAGAGGAAGGAGTTTCCTTTTACTCCTATTCCTACTATGCCAATGTCAGCACCGAGCGTCTGGACAGCGCTGTGATCTCGGCGCTGCAGGTCAACAGTGTCTACAGCGGCGGCGCCCACCCCGGTTACGCTCAGATCGCCTATAATCTGGATCTGATAAACCGGGCAGAACTGACACTGGACGATGTGATCCTGCCGGGCAGCGACACAAAATTGCAGCAGGGGATCCTGGACCGGCTGGAACAGCGCTTCGGAGGGCTGGAGCATTCCGGCTTGTATGCGGACTATCCGGAGATCGTCAAAGCTTCATTTGCGGTCCCGGGATTGACGCCTAACTGGTATTTCAGCAGTACCGGACTGGTTATTTACTATAATTGTTACGACATAGCCCCTTATGCCGCCGGCATTATCAAGGTGGAGTTCCCCTATGACACCCTGGATGGCATTTTGCGGCCGGAATATTTTCCGAAGACCGTTGCGGCAGGAGAGGGGAGTGTGGCCCTTATACAGGCCGTCGAGGGCCGCAGCGTACTGAACGATCAGCAGGAAGGATCTGGCTTCTGCATTGGGCCGGAAGGCTCGACCGTATATGATGTGAAGATCTATCGGATCACAGGCTGGCTAACCGATGATGTACCGATCCAGGGACCGATGGTGTTTGCGGCCAACCGATTGACGGTGTCGGAAGCGGTCATTTTGTCGGATGACAGCGACGCATGGTATCTGCTGACACACAGAAACACGGAAGGACAGCTGGAAAAATTGGCTGTCAATTCCAGCGAAATTCGTGAAATAGTTGCCGAAATGGCAGAATAAACAAAACAGCCGGGTGTATCGATAGGATATACCCGGCTGTTTTGTGCAACATGCAAACCTTTGACGGATTCAGACTGTTTTTTTCGTCTAAGACTGCTCTTGAACCGTTGGGTTCTTTGTGTTATGATGTTGCCCGAAGGGAGTGATGAAGAATGAATCGATTTGTGATCGTGTGCGAGAGCTTGACCGGCAATACCGCAATTCTGGCAGAAGCTTTGCGCGCCCATCTGCAGACAGAGAATATCCATATTACAACGCCTGTTCTGGCAGATACCGATTCTTCTGATGTTTTCTTTGTTGGGTCCTGGACAGACAAGGGGGACTGCGGCGCCAATACAGCTGCGTTCCTGGAAAAATTAGAGCATAAAAAAGTATTCCTGTTCGGAACCTGCGGCTTTGGCCGTTCGGACGCATATTATGACACGGTTTACCGCCGTTTTGCTGACCATCTGAAACCGACCAATCAGATCATCGGTCATTATATCTGCCAGGGTAAAATGCCTGAAACAGTTCTTCGCCGCTACGAGGCGATGAAGGCGGCAAACCCGGACTGCAGCCGCTGGGACGAGTGCATCGATAATTACCGAAATGCGCTGAGCCATCCCAATGCGGATGATATGCAGTCTCTGTTTGAAGCAGTCGATGCGGCATTGGAAACGATCAAAGCAAAAACGTAATGAAAAAGACCGTTCCGGTATCATCCGGGACGGTCGTATTATTATAGGGGAGGAACAAACGGCAAATCGGCTGCTTGACGGCTTGGATTATTGAACGCGGTAAAATACGCTCCGAACGCAACAAAATATAAATCTTTGTTGCGTTGAAGTCCATAGGTGCATTTTTCAACTGGGCAACTGCCAGCCGGGGGCAAGGAACCCCTTGCCCCTGCCCCCGTCTGTCAATTGCCGAGCTGAATAAATCGCAGAATGAACTGCACGACATACCAGACCAGAACGGCAGAAAGCCAAGCGGCAGCAATATCGATCATAAGCCCAAAGGGGACAAAATAATTGATAGCCCCTAAG
>JAFWBJ010000140.1 GCA_017507145.1 Clostridia bacterium
AAACCCCTTTTTGCAAAAAGGGGTTTCCCCCCACAAGAAAGGAAAACACAATCATGAAAAACATCACCGGCGGCGTTTGTGCTGCAAAGGGATTTAAGGCTGCGGGGCTTCACTGCGGCATGAGAAAGAACAAGGCCAAGCGGGACGTGGCGCTGATTATCAGCGACTGCGACTGTGCGGCGGCGGCGGTTTACACGACGAATCTCGTCAAGGGCGCGCCGATCGATGTGACCAAGAAGAACATTGCCAACGGTGTGGCGCGTGCGGTGATCTGCAACAGCGGCAACGCCAACACTTGCAATGCGAATGGCATTGAGGTAGCTGAGGCGATGTGCGATCTGGTGGAGAAGCACACCGGCATTCCGGCAAGTGATGTGGTGGTGGCGTCGACCGGCGTCATCGGTCAGCCGCTGGACATCACGCCGATGGTGGAGCATATTGACGATCTGATTGCGGCGCTGGGCGACACGCCTGCGCACTCGACGGCGGCCAACGAGGCGATCATGACCACCGACACCGTCCACAAGGAGGTCGCGGTTGAATTTGAGATCGCGGGCAAGCGCTGCGCGATGGGCGGCATTGCGAAGGGCTCGGGCATGATTCACCCGAACATGGCAACGATGCTGGTCTTCGTGACCACCGACGCGGCCATCTCGGCCGAGATGCTGCAGAAGGCGCTGCGGGCTGACGTGGCCGACACCTTCAACATGGTCAGCGTCGACGGCGACACCTCCACCAACGACACGCTGGCCGTGCTGGCCAACGGCATGGCGGGCAACCCCACCATCACCGCCGAGGGCAAGGATTACGACGACTTCTGCGCGGCGCTCCGCGCGGTCACGAGCGGCCTCTGCCGCGCGATCGCGGCTGACGGCGAGGGCGCAACCAAGCTGCTCATCGCCGACGTCAAGGGTGCGGTCGACACCGACAACGCGCGTCGGATCGCCAAGAGCATCATTACCTCGTCGCTGACCAAGGCCGCCATGTTCGGCGCCGACGCCAACTGGGGTCGCGTGCTCTGTGCCATCGGCTACAGCGGCGCGCAGGTCGACGTGCACAAGGTTGACGTCGACTTTGTCTCGGCCGCAGGCGTGGTCGAGGTCTGCCGAAACGGCGCGGGCATCCCCTTCTCGGAGGAGAAGGCCAAGGAAGTGCTCACCGAGCGCGAGATCACCATCCGCGTGGGGCTCGGCGACGGCGACGGCGCTGCCACCGCCTACGGCTGCGACCTCACCTACGAATACGTCAAGATCAACGGCGACTACAGAACCTAAAGAGCACCGGCAACGCCCAGCCAAGGAAGTTGGGGGTGTCGGGGGCAGGAAACTTCGGCGTTTGATGATGGTGGCTCTGGCCTGCGGCCAGAGCGCCCCCGACTCGCGCGGGAGCGCGAAAAGCCCCGATAAACCCATCACCATATCGCTATACGCTACATATAAGGAGAAAACCATGCAAATCACAAATGCTGTCAAGGCCGAGGTGCTAACCCAGGCCCTCCCCTACATCCAGAAATACCACGGACAGATCATCGTGGTGAAATACGGCGGTAACGCTATGATCAACGAGGAACTGAAGCTGGGCGTCATGCGCGACCTCGTGCTGCTGAACCAGATCGGCATCAAGGTCGTGCTGGTCCACGGCGGCGGCCCTGAGATCAGCGAGACGCTCAAGAAAATGAACATCCAGTCCGAGTTCATCGGCGGCCTGCGCAAAACCACCCGTGAAGCGGTCGAGGTCGTGCAGATGGTGCTGGCCGGCAAGGTCAACAAGGATCTGGTCAACCTCATCGAGAACAACGGTGGCCGGGCCATGGGCCTCTGCGGCATTGATGGGCACATGATCGAGGCATCGCCTGTCAACGAGGAGCTGGGCTTCGTGGGCGACATCACGAACGTCAATGTTGCGCCCATTACGACTGCGCTGGACGCGGGGTATATTCCGGTCATTTCCACCGTGGGCTATGACACCGCCGGCAATGTTTACAATATCAACGCTGACACCGTCGCTGCCCGCATCGCGGGTGAGCTGAAGGCCTGCTCGCTGATCTCGATGACCGACATCAAGGGCATCCTGCGCAACAAGGATGACGAGGACTCGCTCATCACGTCGATCAACGTCAGCGAGGCGCCCACCCTCATCAAGGACGGCATCATCTCGGGCGTCATGATCCCGAAGGTCTCCTGCTGCGTCGAGGCCATCCGCCGCGGCGTGAAGTCGGTGTTTATCATCGACGGTCGCGTGCCTCACGCGATCCTGATTGAGGTGCTCAGCGACGAGGGGATTGGGACGATGTTTTATTGAGGTCGTGGGGTTTCACCCCACACCCCACCAGAGGGGCTTTTTGAAAAAAGCCCCTCTGGACTCCGCAAAAACTTTCAAACAAGGATACGATTATGGATATCAAGAATTTGGATCACAGCTATATTGCGCAGACCTATGGGCGGTATGATCTGGCGATCACCGACGGTGAGCCTTCGGGCTTTTTGGGTGACGGGCGGGAGTATATTGACTTTGGCTCGGGCATTGCGGTGAATACCTTTGGCGCGAGCGAGGCCGGCTGGGTTGAGGCGGTTTGTGCGCAGGCGAAGAAGCTGTCGCACACCAGCAACTACTTTTATACTGAGCCGCAGTCCCGACTGGCCGAGACCCTTTGCACCCGCACGGGGCTGAAGCGGGTCTTTTTCTCCAACTCGGGGGCTGAGGCCAACGAGTGTGCCATCAAGGCGGCCCGCAAGTACAGCCACGACAAGTACGGCGACGGCCGTGCCACCATTCTGACGCTGGAGAACTCCTTCCACGGCCGGACGATCACCACCCTGTCCGCCACCGGGCAGACGGTGTTCCACACCGATTTCATGCCCTTCACCCCCGGATTCGCCCACATTCGCGCCAACGACATCGCCGCCCTTGAGGGGGCGCTGACGGCCGACGTCTGCGCGGTCATGATGGAGCCGGTGCAAGGCGAGGGCGGTGTGCTGCCGCTGGAGGCCGGGTATCTGGCCGCTGTACGGAAGCTCTGCGACGAGCGGGACATCCTGCTGATCCTCGACGAGGTACAAACCGGCAACGGCCGCACCGGCACGCTGTACGCCTTCGAGCAGTTCGGCATCCTGCCCGACATCCTCTCGACGGCCAAGGGGCTGGCCGGCGGTCTGCCGCTGGGCGCGACCCTCTTTGGCGAGAAGGTGGAGAACACCCTGGGCAAGAGCAAGCATGGCTCGACCTTCGGGGGCAACCCCATCTGCTGTGCGGCGGCGAATTATGTGCTGTCGCGGCTGGATGACGCTTTTCTGGGCGAAGTTAAGGCGAAGGCGGCATATTTTCACGAAAAGCTGGCCGCCATGCCCGGCGTGGCCGCTGTCAGCGGCATGGGTCTGATGATCGGCATCACCCTGAAGGAGGGCGATGCGCACGATGTGGCGCTGAAGTGCTTGGAAAAAGGTCTGATCGTCCTCACGGCAAAGGATAAAGTCCGTCTGCTGCCGCCCCTGAACATCGGATACGACGATATTGACCGCGGTCTGGCGATTCTTGCCGAAGTTGTTGCGTAAACATAATCGCCCGCCCCACACCTCCCCAGGCGAAGGGGGTTGCAACTCCCGCCAGCCAAGGAGGTGGGGTGGGTGAATTGCCGCTCTCGGCGGCAAGAGGGCGGGGAGAAAACTCAGAGACCGGCAAAGCCGGGCTCGTGCTTTGGCGAAGCCAAAGCGGTCGGCCTGTTTGAGATGGTCCCTCCCCGCCCTTCCCAAACAATCCGATCAATCACCCCCTCTATAAATCCATACAAAGAAGGAACACACCATCATGAACCATCTTCTCAAACTCTCCGATCTCTCAGGCGAAGAGATCCTCGACATTCTCAACCTCGCCGACCAGCTCAAGTATGAGCAGCACAACGGCATTCCGCACCCGCATCTGGCGGGCAAAACCCTTGGCATGATCTTCACCAAATCCTCGACCCGCACCCGCGTTTCCTTCGAGGTCGGCATGTATCAGCTGGGCGGTCAGGCGCTCTTCCTGTCGGGCAGCGACATCCAGCTCGGCCGCGGCGAGCCCATCCGCGACACCGCCCGTGTGCTCTCCCGCTATCTGGACGGTATCATGATCCGCACCTTCAAGCAGTCGGACGTCGAGGAACTGGCCGAGTACGGCTCGATTCCGATCATCAACGGGCTGACCGACTTCTGTCACCCCTGCCAGGTCCTCGCTGACCTGATGACCATCCGCGAGAAGAAGGGCTCCTTCAAAGGGCTCAAGCTCTGCTTCATCGGCGACGGCAATAACATGGCAAACTCCCTCATCGCCGGCTGCATCCGCCTCGGCATCGAGGTCGCCATCGGCTGTCCCGACACCTACCGTCCCGACGAGGGCATCATGGCCGAGGGCTTTGCGTCGGGGCTTCTGACCGTCACCTCCGACATCTTCGCTGCCGCAAAGGACGCCGACGTCATCTACACCGACGTCTGGGCCAGCATGGGCCAGGAGGGCGAGGCTGCCGAGCGGCAGAAGGTCTTTGCCGGCTATCAGGTCAACGCTGAGCTGATGGCGGTCGCCAAGCCCGATGCGATGGTTCTGCACTGCCTGCCCGCCCACCGCGGCGAGGAGATCACCGAGGATGTGCTCGAAGCGCACGCCGACGAGATCTTCGAGGAAGCCGAGAACCGTCTCCACGCCCAGAAGGCCGTCATGGTCAAGCTGATGGCGTAAGGAGAACCGCCCGACAAGCTTTTGGACTGTTCTGCCTCGGTGCCGGATGTAACGGTGTACGGGCAGCACGCCATTTTCCTGCGCTCAAATTCCCTTTTCAAGGAGGACAACGATATGCCCTTTGATCCTTCCATCAAAAAAGTTCTCGTCATCGGCTCCGGCCCTATTGTCATCGGGCAGGCCGCCGAGTTTGACTATGCCGGCACCCAGGCCTGCCGCGTGCTCAAGGCCGAGGGCGTCTCTGTGGTGCTGGTCAACTCCACCCCCGCCACCATCATGACCGATCAGGCCATGGCCGACGCCATCTACCTTGAGCCGCTGACGGCCGAGACGGTCAAGCGCATCATTGAAAAAGAGCGCCCCGACTCGATTCTCGCCTCACTCGGCGGGCAGACCGGCCTGACCATCGCCATGCAGCTCCACAAGGAGGGCTACCTCGCCGAGCACGGCCTGCGCCTGCTGGGCACGAACGCCGAGGCCATCATCCGCGCCGAGGACCGCGAGCTCTTCAAGGAAACGATGGAGCAGATCGGCCAGCCGCTGATCCCCTCCGACATTGCCACCACCGTGGACGAAGCGCTGGCCGTTGCCGCGCGCATCGGCTACCCCATCATCGTCCGCCCCGCCTTCACGCTCGGCGGCACCGGCGGCGGTGTGGCCTACACCCCCGACGAGCTGCGCACCATCGTCCGGGTCGGGCTTGATCTGTCCCCCATCCGGCAGGTGCTCATCGAATGCTACATCTACGGCTGGAAGGAGATCGAGTTCGAGGTCATCCGCGACGGTGCGGGAAGCCGGATCTCGGTCTGCTCGATGGAAAACTTCGACCCCGTCGGCGTTCACACCGGCGACTCGATCGTTGTCGCACCCGCCCAGACCCTCAGCGAAGCCGAGTTTTCGATGCTCCGCACCGCCTCGCTCGACATCATCGAGGCGCTCGGCATCGAGGGCGGCTGCAACTGCCAGTTTGCGCTTGATCCCGACAGCGGCCGCTACGCCGTCATCGAGGTCAATCCCCGCGTCTCCCGCTCCTCGGCCCTCGCCTCCAAGGCGACCGGCTATCCCATCGCGAAGGTCACCACCCGCATCGCCCTCGGCTACCGGCTGGAGGAAATCCCGAACGAGATCACCGGCTGCACCACTGCGGCGGAGGAGCCGGAGGTCGACTACATCGTGCTGAAGATGCCGAAGTTCCCCTTCGACAAGTTCGGCGGCACCGACCGCCGGCTCGGCACCCAGATGAAGGCCACCGGCGAGGTCATGAGCATCGCGCCCTCCTTTGAAGCGGCGCTGATGAAGGCCGTTCGCGGCGCCGAGATCTCGCTTGACACCCTGAACGCCCCCGACGAACTGCTCGGCGGCACCCCCACCGACATCCCCGACCACGCCGATGACCTGCGTCTCTTCAAGGTGTTCCGCGCGCTGAAGGCCGGCGTGTCGGTCGACGACATCTACGCCGTCACCAAAATCGATCGCTATTTCCTCGGCAAGCTGCGGGGGCTGGCCGAGTTTGAAGCCGCCATCGCCGGCCGCCCGCTGACCGATGACGAATACCGCCGGGCCAAGCATCTCGGCTATCCCGATCAGGCCCTCGCTCGCATCACCGGCGCGCAGATTCCCGATCGCCTGCCGGCCATCTATCGGCCGGTCGACACCTGCGCCGGCCGCTTCCCGGCCGAGCGCCCCTATTTCTACGCCGCCTACGAAGCCGAAAATGCCGCTGAGGCCTACCTGCATCCCGACCGCGAGACGGTTGTGGTGCTCGGCTCCGGCCCCATCCGCATCGGCCAGGGCATCGAGTTCGACTACTCCTCGGTCCACTGCGCCTGGGCGCTCAAGCGGCTGGGCTACGACGTGGTCATCATCAACAACAACCCCGAGACGGTCTCGACCGACTTCGACATCGCCGACCGCCTCTACTTTGAGCCGCTGACACCCGAGGATGTCGACAACATCCTCGCCGTCGAGAAGCCGATCGGTGTCGTGGTTGCCTTCGGCGGCCAGACCGCCATCAAGCTCACCGCCCACCTTGACCGCTCCGGCGTGAAGGTGCTCGGCACCTCGGCCGACGGCATCGACATGGCCGAGGACCGCGCCCGCTTTGAGGCGCTGCTCGAGGAATGCGGCATCCGCCGTCCCGCCGGCTGCGGCGTCATGAACACCGATGAGGCCATCGCCGCCGCACACCGCCTCGGCTACCCCGTGCTGGTACGTCCGTCCTACGTCATCGGCGGCCAGAACATGGTCATCGCCGCGTCGGACGAGGACATCGCGCGCTACATGGCCATCATCGAGGCGCAGGGCATCGACGATCCGGTGCTGGTGGACAAGTACCTCTACGGCACTGAGCTGGAGGTGGACGTCATTTCGGACGGCACCGACGTGCTGATCCCCGGCATCATGGAGCACATCGAGCGCACCGGCGTCCACTCGGGCGACTCGATCGCCGTCTATCCGCCCTACTCGGTCACCGACACCATGCGCGAGAAGATCATCGAATGCTCGACCAAGCTGGCGCTCCGCCTCGGCACGCGCGGGCTGGTCAACATCCAGTACCTCATCTACGAGAACGAGCTCTACGTCATCGAGGTCAACCCCCGCGCTTCCCGCACCATCCCCTACATCAGCAAGGTCACCGGCGTGCCCATGGTCGATCTGGCCACCAAGATCATGGTCGGCGGCAGTCTACGTGAGCAGGGCTACGGCGACGGCCTGTGGAAGAATTCGCCTTATGTCGCCGTCAAGGTGCCGGTCTTCTCCTTTGCGAAGCTCGGCCACGTCAACCCCATGCTCTCGCCTGAGATGAAATCGACCGGCGAGGTGCTGGGTCTGGGCAAGACGCTGGAGGAGGCCCTCTTCAAGGGGCTGGTCAGCGCCGGGTTTGCCCTGCACAACCCGCATGAGCGGGGACTGGGCGTCTACATCAGCGTCCACGACCGCGACAAGCCCGACGCCATGGAGCTGGCCCGCCGCTTCATGGATCTGGGCATGACCATCTACGCCACCCCCGGCACCGCGCGCTACATCGAGCAGCTGGGCTGTGACATCGTCGTGGTGGACAACCCCAGCGGGGAGAACAACATCTACCCCTACCTCGAGGACGGCTCGGTCAGCTATATCGTCAACACCTGCCCCAACCTGCGCCGTCAGGTGGAGGAGCACATTCAGCTCAGCCAGCGCGCCATGCAGCTCGGTATCGTCTGTATGTCCTCGCTCGACACCGCCCGCGCCGTGGCCGACACCCTCGCGTCCCGCTGGAGCCAGCAGAACACCGAGCTTGTGAATCTTAACGAAATGCGCACCGAGCGGCAGCGCCTGCGCTTCGCCAAGATGCAGACGCTCGGCAATGACTACATCTACCTCGACAACACCGACGGCTCGATCTGGGGGCCGGAATCGCTGGCCGTGGACCTCTGCGACCGCAACTTCTCGATCGGCGGCGATGGCATCGTGCTCATCGAGCGCTCGACCGTGGCCGACGCGAAGATGCGCATCTTCAACCGGGACGGCAGCGAGGGCGGCACCGCCGGCAACGCGCTGCGCTGTGTGGCGAAGTTCCTCTACGACCGGGGTATGGTGCGCCGTCTGCGCATCACGGTCGAGGCGGTCGGCCGCATCTACGCGCTGCGCCTGATTCTGACCGAGGGCAAGGTCTCGACCGTCGAGGTCGAGATGGGCAAGTACAGCCTTGACCCCGCCGCGCTGCCGACCACGCTTGAGCCCGACGAGGGCGGGGCTGTCGTGGCGCGTGAGATTGCGGTCGCCGGCCAAACCTGGCCGATCACCTGCGTCTCGATGGGCAACCCCCACGCGGTGACCTTTGTTGACCGCGTTGATCCGCTTGATCTTGCCGTCATCGGCCCGCAGTTCGAGTTCTCGCCCCTCTTCCCGGCGCGCGTGAATACCGAGTTCGTGCGCGTGGTCAATCGCCGCACGCTGAAGATGCGGGTCTGGGAGCGCGGAAACGGCGAGACCCTCGCCTGTGGAACGGGTGCGTGCGCCGCTGCTGTCGCCGCCATCGCCTGCGGCTACTGCGACCCCGACTGCGACATCACCGTCAAGCTCCGCGGCGGCGATCTCACCGTCCGCGTCAAATCGACCGGCGAGGTGCTGCTGACCGGCAACGCAGTTCTTGCGTATGAGGGGGAGAAGGAGCTGTAAAGGGCTTGGGGACGTTGTCCCCACACCCCTACCAGAGGGCCTTTTTGAAAAAAGGCCCTCTGGACTCCCCAAAAACTTTCATAAAAAAGTATGGCCTTTGGTTTAACTGCCATAGAGAAAAAATTTAGGAATAGGAGAAGAACAATGAAGGAATTTGAAGGCAAGTATTGTATCGTAACCGGTTCTGCAAGAGGTGTGGGCAGACAGGTCGCAGAAAAATTCGCAGCACAGGGTGCCCGGCTTGCGCTGATGGATATCAATGCGGAAATGCTTGACAAGACTGCGGCAGAAATCGCAGAGCAGTATAACACGCAGGTGATCGCCGTTCCGTGTGACCTTTCCAAGAAGGCAGAGATCGATCGCGCAATGGAAGCGGTTACAGCGGCCTTCCCGCATGTCAACGTTCTTGCGTTCTGCGCAGGTATCGTTACGTCCAGACTGATCATTGACATTCCGGAAGAGGAATGGGATCGCGTGATGGGGGTAAACCTGAAATCCGTATTTATGCTTTCCTCTGCCGTTGCGCATAATATGATCGACAACAAGGTGGAAAACGGTAAGATCGTCATTATTTCTTCTCAGGCATCCAAGATCGGTGAGGTTGGCAACGGCGCATACTGTGTAAGCAAGGCAGGAATTAACATGCTCGTTCAGGTTCTGGGTCTGGAGCTTGCGCCTTATGGCATCTGCATCAATGCGGTCTGCCCCGGCTGCATCAATACAGAAATGATTCAGAAAGTGTTCAGAGAACGTTCCTCCATCGAGGGGATGACGCCCGAAGAATATGAAAAGTTCTTCACGGGCCAGATCCCCATGGGAAGACTTGCTGAACCCGAGGAAATCGCAGACTTTATGCTCTTCCTCGCAAGCGAAAAAGCAAATTACATTACCGGCGTTTCCCATACCATCGCAGGCGGTAAGACGCTCATTTAAGTAAGGAGGGTGCACGCTTTGGGGACGTTGTCCCCAAACCCCTACTGGGGGGCTTCTTGAAAGAAGCCCCCCAGGCCCCCCAAGAACTTTCATAAAAAAGTATGACCTTTGTGCCAATCAAATTTGATGCGCACAAAGGTCAATTCATTTGTTGGGAAGTTTTTTGGTGTCCAGCCCCTTTTTTTCAAAAAAGGGGCTGGTGGGGGTGTGGGGGCGACGCCCCCACGACCTTACTCCTCCACAAACGCAATCTGATATTCCTGGATCTTCTCGATGTAGTACTGTACCAGTTCGAATTTGCTGCCCGGCATGAGGCGATGGTCGGGGCAGGGGAGGAAGCCGCCGAGTTTTGCGATTTCCATGACGCGGGCGAGTTCTGCGTCAACTGCGTCGCGGTCCTGACGGAAGACATTCTTCTCGAGCCCGCCGACGCCGAGCATGCCGCGGCCGAACTTCTTGCGGGCGGCGACGAACTGGTCGCCCCAGACGCCGACCTCGATGGGGAACATGGTGTTGACGCCTGTCTCAAACCACATGGGCAAGAGGGCCTCGGTCACGCCGTCGCAGTCGAGGGCAATGACGTCGATGCCGTACTTGTGGCAGAGGTCGTTTCGCTTCTGGTAGTGCTTGGCGCAGAGCTCGCGCACCTTGTCGGGCGCGAAGAGCGGGCCGGTTTTGAAGCAGATGTCCTCCCAGTACTGGGCAAAGTCGAAGGTTGCGCCGGTGGCGAGGATGGCCTCGGTGCACTTGTACTGCATCTCGGCGTAGGTGTCGACGATATCGGCCAGCAGATCCTCGTCCTCGTCGTACATCAGGTAGCTCATGCCGACGACGGTGGTGATGTTGCGCAGATCGCCCAGCACGCTGCCGAGCTTGAGGCCAATCGGGATATCCCAGCGGCGGGTCTCGTTAAATTTGCGGAAATAGTCGAGGTCAAGGCGATCGTCGGTGTACTGCATTCTATCCTTATAGTGACGCAGGAAGGCATCGCGGTCCTTGAGCAGGTAATCCTCCTCGGATGGGATCGAAACGAGTCCCGGCTTGACGCGCTGGACAACGCCCAGCTCGCTGATTTCGCGGCGGGTTCCGTCGGGGAAAACCTCCAGCACCTGCGGCTCGAAGGTCGGCCAGAGCTTGATGTTCGGGCGCTCATGGTTGTTCCAGTTGAAGTCCCAACCGATGATTCTGTCCAGTTCAAGGTCGGCGGCGTTGCCGTCGTAAGCGTTCTCTGCCAGGTCGCGCGGGATCAGCCCCTTGTCCGCCCACTCACACAGCAGCTCGGGCCAATAACCGAAATGCACCGCGGGCCAGCGGTCAACCGGTTTGTAGTGAAGGATATTCATAATACGTTCGCGGTTATTCATCTTCAGTTCCCTCTCTTTGGAGAATTTCCCGGCCGACAGCATCGCTTACGGGAGAGATTACCTTTATTATAGCAAAATTTCTAAAAAATGGAAATAGGGTTTTCTTGCTTTTTCTTCGCACACAGAAATTCCACCCTATACCGCCGGCCGCCGGCCCGCTTGACAGGACGGACGCGATGTGCTACAATGAAGACAGCCGTGCCGGTCTCGGCACAAATCCGACAGAAAAGAGCAGATACATGAAAAATAACCGTTCCTTTTCGTTTTGGTTCTCGCTGACGCTCTTCAGCCTGATCGGCCAGGTCGCCTGGGTGGTCGAGAACATGTACCTCAACGTCTTCATCTACAAGACCTTCAACGCCTCGGCCGCCGATATTTCGGCCATGGTCGCCGCATCAGCCGTCACCGCGACCCTGACCACCGTGCTGATGGGTGCCCTTTCCGACCGCCTCGGCCGCCGGAAGGCCTTCATCTGCGGGGGATACCTGCTCTGGGGTGTCTCGATCTTCGCCTTTGCCGGCCTGCGGATGGAGCTGCTCACCCCCGCCTTCCCAACTACCGCAGCAGCCGCAGCCGCCGGTGTAACCCTGACGATCCTGCTCGACTGCGTCATGACCTTCTTCGGCTCGACCGCCAACGACGCCGCCTTCAACGCCTGGCTGACCGACTCGACCACGCCCCAAAACCGCGGTGCGGCTGAGGGTGTCAATGCCATGATGCCCCTTCTGGCCGTGTTGGTTGTCTTCGGCGGCTTTATGTTCCTCGATCTCGACCGGGGGGAAAGCTGGACGGTCATCTTCGCCGTTATCGGTGTGGTCGTCTTCGCCGCCGGCCTGCTCGGCCTTGCCCTCATCCGCGAGCCGGAGGTCGCCCGCAGCCGCGAGCCGATGGCGGCCCTCATCTTCCACGGCTTCCGTCCGTCGGTCATCCGCCAATCGCCCGCCCTCTACCGCACGCTGGCCGCCTTCGTCCTCTTCAACATCTCGATTCAGATCTTCATGCCCTACCTCATCCTCTACTACGAGGTCTCGCTCGGCATGGAGAACTATGTGCTGATCATGGCCCCCGCGATTCTGCTGGCGGCCGTCGTCACCGCCCTTTGGGGCCGGCTCTATGACAAGCGCGGCTTCCACCTCTCGGGGCTGGGCGCGATGGCGGCTCTCTTGGGGGGCTACCTCATCCTCTACTTTACCCGCGCCACCCTGCCGGTTTTCGTCGGCTCACTGCTCATGATGAGCGGCTACCTCGCCGGCATGGCAGTGTTCGGCGCCATGATCCGCGACAACACCCCCGCCGGCACGGCCGGACGGCTGCAGGGTGTGCGCATCTTCGCGCAGGTCTTCCTGCCCGGCATCATCGGGCCCTTCATCGGCAAGACCGTCCTGCGCAACGCCGAGATGCGCATCGGCAATGACGGCACCGCCGCCTTCGTGCCCAACCACAATATCTTCCTCGCGGCCGCCGTGGCCGCCCTGCTGGTGCTTCCCCTCTTCGCGCTGATCCGTCCCAAGCCCCCCCGCACCGTCGCGCTGACCACCGATTTCGAGCGCGATCTGACCGAGGACGCGCCCCCCTTCGCCGACTACCCCCGCCCCCAGCTGCGCCGCGATTCCTACCTCTGCCTCAACGGCCGATGGGCGCTCGCCATCATGCGGGGCAGCGAGACGCGGTTTGCCGGGGAGATCCTCGTGCCCTTCCCGCCCGAGAGCCGCCTCTCGGGTATCATGCGCGAGGTCGGCCCCCGCGACACGCTGGTCTACACCCGCACCTTCACCCTCACCGCCGACTTCCTGCGGGCGCGCACTCTGCTGCACTTCGGCGCCTGCGATCAGTACACCCGCGTCTGGCTCAACGATCAGCCGGTGGGCGAGCATGTCGGCGGCTACCTGCCCTTCTCCTGCGACATCACCTCAGCCGCCGTCTGCGGGGAGAACCGTCTCCGCGTCGAGGTGCGCGACCCGCTCGACCCCGACCTGCCCTACGGCAAGCAGACCCGTCGCCGCGGTGGGATGTGGTACACCCCCGTCAGCGGCATCTGGCAGACCGTCTGGGCCGAGAGCCTGCCCGAGGGGGCGATCGAGTCGATCAAGCTCACCCCCGACCTCTCCGGCGTCGATCTGGAAGTAACGGGCGGCACTGACCCCAAGGTACTCCGTCTGGGCGAGCGCACCTACACCTTCACCGGCAGCCACTTTCGCCTGGAGGTGGAGGATCCCATCCTCTGGACGCCCGACAACCCGCATCTCTACGCCTTTACCCTCACGGCCGGCGAGGACACCGTCAGCAGCTACTTCGGCCTGCGCACCGTCTCGATCGGCGAGCGCGCCGGCCGGCCGGTGATCTGCCTCAACGGCAAGCCCATCTTCTGCCACGGTCTGCTCGACCAGGGCTACTTCCCCGACGGCATCTTCCTGCCCGCCTCGCCGCGCGGATTTACCGAAGACATCGCGCGCATGAAGGCCTGCGGGTTCAATATGCTCCGCAAGCACATCAAGCTCGAGCCCGACCTCTTCTACTATGACTGCGACCGCCTCGGGATGCTGGTCTTCCAGGACATGATCAACAGCGGGCGCTACCACTTCCTCATCGACACCGCGCTACCCACCGTTGGTCTGCGGCGGGGGATCGCGCACCGCGCGTCGCCGGCGCGCCGTCAGGCCTTCGCCGACACCTGCCGGGGCATCCAGGCGCAGCTCTACAACCACCCCTCGGTGGTCTACTACACCATCTTCAACGAGGGCTGGGGGCAGTTCGACGCCGACGACTGGTACCGCGTCTGCCGCGCCGCCGACCCGACTCGCATCTACGACACCACCTCGGGCTGGTTTAAGGCCCGCGAGAGCGACGTCGAGAGCGACCACGTCTACTTCAAGCCGGTCAAGCTGCGGCCGGTCGCCGGACGGCCGATGGTGCTGTCCGAGTTCGGCGGCTACGCCTGCCGGCTCGACGGCCACGCCTTCAACCTCGACCGCACCTACGGCTACCGCCTCTTCAACGACTGCGCCGCCTTTGAAACTGCGCTGATCGCCCTCTATGACGAGCAGATCCTGCCCGCCATCGCCGACGGCCTCTGCGCAACCGTGCTGACGCAGGTCAGCGACGTCGAGGACGAGACCAACGGCCTTCTGACCTACGACCGCCGCGTCCTCAAGGCCGACGAGGCCGCTCTGCGCGCGATGGCTGAACGGATTTATCGGGCATTTAGGGAATAAGTATGCGGGGGGAACCTTTTTGAAAAAAGGTTCCCCCCGCGCCCCCTTCGAAAAACTTTCCATCACGCTCTTGATTTTGGCGCGGTGGGAAAGGTTCGGGAAAGGCTCTCCTTGATTTTCATACTGCTCTCCGCACCGCACCACCGTCCGACATTTTTCATATGCTGACAACGGCGGGATACCGCCAGAAAATCCCAGACAAAAAAATCGCGGGGCAAATGATTAAACCTCCCCCATCTGCGGGAAAACTATGGACAGCGGGACAACCCGCGCCAGCAGAATACATTTCGCCCGGCGATCGTTCGCACAGCGAAAAGGAAGGTTAACGGTAACGCAGATGAGTGTGAAACGCGGAGACATCTATTATGCCGACTTAAGTCCGGTGGTCGGCTCGGAGCAGGGCGGTCTGCGCCCTGTTCTCATCATTCAAAACGACATCGGCAACCGATACAGCCCGACCGTCATTGCGGCCGCCATCACCAGCCGCCAGGGCAAATCGCGCCTGCCCACCCATATCGACATCTACGCCGAGCGCGCCGGCCTGAGCAAAAACTCGATCATTCTCCTCGAGCAGATCCGCACCCTTGACAAGCGCCGCCTCAAGGAGAAGATGGGCCATCTGGACGACGATACGATGCGGACCGTCAACAACGCCATCCAGATCAGCTTTGGCCTGGACGGCGGTGACCGAAATGCGGCGGTTGGGGCTTTGCCCCAAACCCCAGCAGAGGGAACTTTTTGAAAAAAGTCCCCTCTGCACTCCCCCAAAAACTTTCTATCACGCCTAAATCCAAGGCGTGTCTGCAAGTTTTCGCGGGAGTTGGGTGAAGTCTCTGCGGCGAATGCCGCAGAGACGAGGGAAGAGGGAGCCTTTTTCAAAAGGCTCCCTCTTCCCTCTTTTTTGTTATTCACTCCGCAGCGCCTCGACCGGATCCTTGCGGGCCGCCATCCGCGAGGGGATGACGCCGGCAATGAGGGTCAGGGCCATGCTGATGACGACCAGCGCGATGCCGCCGGCCGGCGGGACAGCCGCGCGCAGCGTATCGAGGTTGGTCAGGTGATGGATAATGGCATTGATCGGGAAGCAAAGCAGCACCGACACACCGATGCCGATTGCGCCCGAGAGGAATCCCACAATCAGGGTTTCGGCGTTGAAGACGTTCGAGACGTCCCGCTTGGACGCACCGATGGCGCGCAGGATGCCGATCTCGCGGGTGCGCTCGAGCACCGAGATATAGGTGATGATGCCGATCATGATCGACGACACCACAAGCGAGATGGCCACGAAGGCGATCAGCAGGTAGGAGACGCCGCTGATGATATCGGTAACAGCGCTCATCAAGAGCGCCACGTAGTCGGTGTAGGTGATCTGGTCATCCTCGTCCACGCCGGCGTTGTATTCGTCGATCAGCGCCGCAATTTCATCCTTCTCGGCGAAGGTGGTGGCATAGATGCTGACGGTGGAGGGGCTGTCCATATCGACATAGCCCAGCAGATCGAGATTTTCCTCCGCACTGCCCTCGACTGAGGTGGGCGGCATGTGGTTTTCGTAGAGGTCGTCGTACTGTGCTTCGCGCAGAGATCCGGCACTCAGCATGCCGTCAAGCGCGGCGGCCTGCATGTCGATGGTCATGGCGCCCAGCTGTGCTTCCACGCCGGCCGCATACTGCGCCGCAACCTGCTCGGCCATGGCCTGCTCGACCTGGGCGAAGAGGGTGGCATCGTCCATTTTGGCGATGTAGCCCTTGATGGTCTCGGCGTCAACCCCCATCTGGGCGGCGTACTGCTGCATGATCATGGCCTCGATGGCCGCGCGGTCGAGCCCCTGCATCTGCCCGGCCACCACGCCGGCGACATACTCGTAGGAGGGCTTGCGCATCAGATCCAGGTAGATGGCCGCCTTCTCGGCGTTGCCGAGGGTGGCAATGTGGCCGGTGATGGCCTGGCGCTTTTCGTCGGCGGTCGGTTCGGGCGTATCCTCATCGGCGAAGGGAAGGCCGGTGAAGACGTCGGTGTCGGCATCGGCCAGCTGGGCCTGCACAACATCCAGGCCCTCGGTACGGTCGATGACGTGCGTCGTCAGCGTCGAGAGATAGCCGATGGCGCCGGTGACCATGTTGGCCGCCGCATCGGGATTGGGACGGGCGATGCCCACGACGGTCAGGGGCGTGCCGATCTCGTCGTTGTTATAGAGGAACTCCAGGCCGGCGGCCGTGTCCGACATGTGGACATACTGGCCCGAGCCCGCATCGCGGACATAGTGCTCGGCCGGCAGGATCAGCTTGAATTCGGTGGCACAGAGCTCGTCATAGCTCCAGCTCAGCTGCTCGATCTCCATCTCGCCGCCGTTCATCATGGCCTGCATGCTCTCGGACATGGCGTCCGAGGAGATGAAGCCGAGGGCGTAGAGCATCAGGTCAGAGATCTGATTGTGCGCATCGACAAAGAGGATGACCTCGTCATGCGCCTCGGGCCAGCGGCCGTGGAGCAGGTCGTACTGCCCGTACACCTGCTCGGCGATCAGCTCGCCGTTCTCGCCGGGAAGCAGCTCTTCCCAGACGTTCATCTGCTGGTACATCGACCCCATGGTCGAGAAATAGGACGAGTAGTCGCCGCCGAACATGGCGCCCATCGCTTCCTCCATCAGTGCCATGACGTCGCTCTTGACAATGCCGCCGTCCTCGTCGCGGGTATAGATGTCAAACTTGGCATCGTAGCCGTAGCGGACGGTGGCCAGTTCCGCAACGGGATTGTCCTCGCTGTCCAACCACACCTTGAAGTCGCGAAGGTTGTTCTTGGCCGTCTCGGTGTTCATCATGGCGTTCATCATCTCGTACATGACGGTGGAGGAATAGACTCGGCCTTCCTCATACGCCGCCGCACCCTCGGCGTGGCTCGCGCCGACGCCCATCATCGAGGTCATCATCTCGGTCATATCGACCCGCTCGGCCTCGATGGTGATGGGATAGGAAGAGAGGGTGTCCTCCTGGACCTGGTTGATATAGGTGTTGATGCCGGTGGACAGGGCCAGGATCAGGGCGATGCCGATGATGCCGATCGATCCGGCGAAGGCGGTGAGAACGGTGCGGCCCTTCTTGGTCATCAGGTTGTTGAGCGAGAGCGAGATGGCCGTGAAGAAGGACATCGAGACATGCTTGGCCGCGGGGTCAGCCGCCGGCTTTGCTTCCTCTGCCTCGGGGGCGTAGGGATGGGAGTCATCCGTCAGCCGGCCGTCGCGGATGCGGACGATGCGGGTGGCATATGCCTCGGCCAGCTCGGGGTTGTGGGTAACCATGATGATCAGCTTATCCTGTGCGATCTCGCGCAGGATCTCCATGATCTGCACCGAGGTGTCGGTGTCGAGCGCACCGGTCGGCTCGTCGGCGAGGAGGATGTCGGGATCATTGACCAGCGCACGGGCGATGGCCACGCGCTGCATCTGGCCGCCCGACATCTGCCCGGGCTTTTTGTGCAGCTGATCACCCAGGCCCACCTTCTCCAGCGCCTCCTTGGCGCGGCGGCGGCGCTCGGCACGCGACACACCCGAGATGGTCAGCGCCAACTCGACGTTGGCCAGCACCGTCTGGTGGGGGATGAGGTTGTAGCTCTGGAAGACAAAGCCGACAGAGTGATTGCGGTAGGCATCCCAGTCGCGGTCACTGTACTCGCGGGGGGAGGTACCGCGGATGATGAGATCGCCCGAGGTGTAGTGGTCCAGCCCGCCGATGAGGTTGAGCAGAGTGGTCTTGCCGCAGCCCGAGTGACCGAGGATGGCCACAAATTCGTTTGCGCGGAAGGCAATGTCAATGCCGTCAAGCGCGCGGACGATATTCTCGCCGCTGCCGTATTCCTTGACGATTTGCTTCAGTTCAAGCATGGATTCTCTCCGATTCTAATGATAGATTACCATTTATTGTACACGTCTGCGCCCGCCCCGTCAAGGGGATATGGCAAAAAGTTACGGCTGATACATGATTCGTTAACAGAGGGCGCAGGCCTGCGACGCTTTTGCGCAAAATCCTTGCTTTTTCGCGCGGGCTGTGCTACAATACCTGTGACTACATCAGCAGGAGGTTTTCTCATGCCTTTCAATTTTGATCTTGCCCCGCAGCGCCGGGGGACAAACTGCAGCAAATGGGACGATGTCGCCGCATCGCTGGGCATCGCCCCGGGGGATGACCTGCTCCCCCTGTCGGTCGCTGACATGGACTTTTTCTGCGCACCCGAAATTCTGGACGCCGTCCGCGGTGCCATCGCGCCCGGTGCGCTTGGCTATCGCCATTTCTCGCCCCGCTTCGGGCAGGCCGTGGCCGGCTGGATGCAGCGCCGCCATGGGCTGACAGTCCAGCCCGAGGCCGTGATCTCGCTGCCCGGCGTAGTGCCCGGCATCGCTGCCGCCATTGCCGCCTTCACCCAGCCCGGTGACGGTGTCATCGTGCAGATCCCCGCCTATCCGCCCTTCATGAACGTTACCCGCGACATGGGGCGCACGCTGCGCGAAAACCGCCTCATCGAGCGCGAGCAGGACGGCGTGCTGACCTATGAGATTAATTTTGACCAGCTCCGCGCGCTGGCGGCCGAGCCGAACACCCGCCTGATGGTGCTCTGCTCCCCCCACAACCCTACCGGCCGCTGCTATTCCCGCGAGGAGATCGCCCAAATCTCGGCCATCTGCGCCGAGCATGATGTCTTCCTCGTCAGCGACGAGATCCACTCCGACCTCGTGCAGCGCGGCGTGCGCTTCGTTCCCGCCCTCGCTGTCACCTGCGAAAACACGCGCGTTTGCCAGCTCGGTTCCCCCTCCAAGAGCTTCAACACAGCAGGCACCCACGCCGCCTACATGATCATCCCCGATCCCGAGGCCCGCGCCGCTGTCCGCCGCGTCTTCTCGTCGATGCACCTGCCCACCTCATCCTTCGTCTCCGAGGAGGTCGTCACCACCGCCTACGGCCCCGCCGCCTACTACCCCGATGAGCTCTGCGCCTACCTCGACGGCAATATCGCCTTCTTCACCGAAACCATGCATGCCGCCCTGCCCGGCATCCGGATGACCCACCCCGACGGCACCTACCTCGTCTGGGCCGACTTCCGCGGCTGCGGCGTCCCCGCCGATCGCATCTACCGCCTGCTCTGCGAAAAAGCAAGAGTTATCCCCACCCCCGGCTATGCCTTCGACCCGCAGGCCATGGGCTACCTCCGCATCAACCTCGCCATGCCCCGCGCCATGCTCAAAGAAGCCACCACCCGCATAATTGAGGCGATAAGGGATTTTAATAAATAACAATGCGGGGGCACTTTTTTGAAAAAAAGTGCCCCCGCGCCCCCACAAAAAACTTTCCATCACGCCCTCATTTAAGGCGTGCGTGAAAGTTTTTGGGGAGGGGTTCGGGGAGGGCCTTTTTTCAAAAAGG
>JAFWBJ010000141.1 GCA_017507145.1 Clostridia bacterium
CCCCCGCGAAAACTTCCAATAAAAGAACCGGCCTTTGTGCGCATCAGATTTGCATCGCACAAAGGCCGATCATTTTATAATAGTTTTTGGGGATTTCTTGGGGACTTTTTCGAAAAGGCCACAAGGCGGGGGTGGGGGCAACGCCCCGGCATCACACCACTTGGAACGTGTAGAATTTCAGGTAATCGGTTTCGGGAATGGTCGGCACGATGGGGTGATCGGGCGACTGCTGGCGTGCTTCGATCTGCCGCAGGGTCACCTGGGCATCGGCGGCCGCCTCGCGGAGCATGGCGCGGAAGTAATCGTCCCGCATGAAGTGCGAACAGGAGCAGGTTGCCAGGTAGCCGCCGCGCGGCAGCAGCTGCATTGCGCGCCGATTGATCTCACGGTATCCGCGGATGGCGCTTTTGACGGTGTCTCGGCTCTTGGTAAAGGCTGGCGGATCAAGGATGATCATATCATAGTCGCACTGCTTGCGCTCTCCCATCTCGGTCAGGAGGGCAAAAACATCGGTGCAGAGGAAATCCATACGCCCCTCCAGTCCGTTGCGGGCGGCGTTGGCGCGAGCGCAGGCGATGGCATG
Organism: Clostridia bacterium; assembly: GCA_017507145.1. Classification (GTDB taxonomy): domain Bacteria; phylum Bacillota; class Clostridia; order Oscillospirales; family CAG-272; genus SIG693. Next base: position 584 of record JAFWBJ010000141.1, read on the forward strand.
CTCGGACACGTCGACGGCCGTCACATGGGCGGCGCCGCCCGCTGCGGCATTGAGTGCAAACGCGCCGGTGTGCGTGAAGCAATCCAGCACGCGCCGGCCACGGGCCAGCTTTGCCACGGCCGCGCGATTGTACTTTTGGTCCAGGAAAAAGCCGGTCTTCTGCCCGTCGAAATAGTCGACTGCGTAGCGAATGCCGTTCTCGACGATCTCCACGCTGCCGTCGAGATCGGTCGCCAGGCCATCGCCCGGCCAGAAGGCTTTATACTGCTCCAGCCCCTCCAGCTCGCGGATCTTGACATCGTTGCGCTCATACAGCGCGTCGATCTGCACGCCGCGCGCCCGAAGATCGGCCACCAGCAGGCGATAGAGCATCGGCTTAATCTGCTCGATACCGCGCGAGAGGCACTGCGTGACCAGGATCGGGCCAAAGCGGTCAACCGTCAGGCCCGGGAAGCTGTCGGCCTCGCCGAAGATCAGCCGGCAGCAGGCGAAATCGGCTTCGCTGCCCATGACGGTCTGCCGATAGTCGATGGCGTACTTGATCCGCCGGGCAAAAAAGGCCTCGTCAAAGCGGTCGTTGGCATTGGTTGAGATGATGCGCACGCGGATTTTCGACTGTTCGCAGACAAAGCCGGTGCCAAGAAAGCGCCCCTTGCCCGAGCGAACCTGAACCAGCCCGCCGTTAGTATATTCTCCCTCCACGGCGCGAATCTCCTCAGCAAATACCCACGGATGTCCGCCGCGGATGCTCCGCTCGGCCTTCTCGCTGACCTGTACCACGGCCGTCACCGCAATCTGATTCTCCATACTGCCTCCTGTGATGCGAAATATACACCCATTATAGCAGAAACCCCAATGATTTTCAAGCCTTTTCGCGCAATCAGCGCAAATGGCTCTCGATCATTGGGGTTTTGGCTTAAATCAGCAGATACTGCACGCCCTCAAGAGAGGCGGGAAGGTCGCAGTCCACGCCGGCGCGGAGTGAATTCGCCGCCATGAGTGCGCCGCGGCTGATCCGATAGCGTCGGCAGATCGACCACACCGAGTCGCCCGGCTCGGGATAGCAAACGGTGCACAGGCCCTGCGGCCGCCCCTCACCGGGGCGATAGACAGCCGAAGCCAGCACACGGCGACTCTCGCGGGCGTAGAGTCGAACAGCCAAGGCCAGTTCGGCCTCGATCGACAGCGCGCGCATCTCCCCTTCCCCGTCGCAGCGCCAACGAAGGCCGGCCGTTACCGCTTCGGCTTCCCACGCGGACGGGAGGATCTGCCCAACATCGAGCGTACACTGCAGCGGCACGCTCAGCTCGGCGGCGGCATACTCGCCGTCAAGGAGATAGATCACGCTCACGCGCCAGCTGCCCTCCAGCGTGCAGCGGCCGTCGGCGGCTGTGATGCCGGTCGGCTGGGGCGTCGCGCTGACGTCCAGGATCTGCGCACGCGCGTCTATGCCGGCCTCCTTCAAGGTCTGGCTCAGCGTCTGGGTCAGGCAGAGGTTGCCGCAGCGGGCAAGCCGTTCGATCTCGACCTCGCGGTAGGTGCAGTCCTCCACGTCGCCGTCGGTGGCGTAGAGGTCGGCGGTCAGAGCGAGGGAGGCTTCGTCGGCGGCCTCTCCCTCCAGCCAGAGCGAGGCATCGCAGAGCACGCGATTCTCCTCCACCGTCACGGCGATGTCACCGCAGCGTCCCCACGCGCGGGCGGCCATACCGGTTTCGGCCCCCTCCATCGGGATGCGCTCGGCAAAGGCAAGCTTGCGTACCGTCTGCTCGGGCAGGCTGCTGCCCGCTTCGTGCTCGGTGCAGGTGAGCAGGGTCAGGAGCATCTCCCCGCGGCAAAGGATACCTCCCTGCTCTGCCACCGCCTCGCTGACGTGGACCGCGGCATCGGCGCGGATCACGCGCACCTCCCCCTCGGCGTGGTCAAAGCTGATGTCAGCGCCCAGGTCAATGGGTTCGCTGGCGGCGCGGAGGATGCGCATGGCGCGGCAGGGCTTGGTCAGGCGCTCCAGCGCGGCGGGGGCGGGATCGCCCTCCAGTGTCGGCTCGATCTCCTCTTCGCCCCAGGCGCGGATGCGGGAGCGCAGGCGGGTGCGGATGTTCAGCTTGCGCGGGCCGGTGACGCGGCTGACGATGGCGTCAAGCTGGGGGTCCGCAGTCGGGGCAATGCCGGCGGCCAGCAGGTCGGGATCGATGGGGGTGGTGGCGCGGTAGTCCTGGCGCAGGCGGGTGGACCACAGGCCGCCGTCCCCGCCGGCGTAGCAGACCAGAAACTCCACCACGCCGCCGAATTCGGCCGAAGCGGGTCCGAGATAGCGGCTGTCGGGGAGGGGGGTGGCGGTGACCCGCAGGAGCCGCCGGATTTCGGGCAGGTAGTCGGGGAGGGTGAGGTCAGCGGCGAGGTCGGTGGTCACGGTGCGGTCAAGCGCAAGGTTGGGAAGCGCGGCGGGGGGCGGCAGGGTAAACTCTGCGGCGGGTGTGTTGTTTTTTTCCATGGTTTTCATCCTTTCGGCCGTGCGGCAAGATAGTGGTAAAGCATATGCGGCGGGCGGCCGGCTTATGCCGCGCGAAAGGCAAAAAAAGAAGCCCCCTTGCGGGGGCCCCTTTTTTGTTTGGTTAATTTTTCAATTAGCCGATGGTGATCGGGCCGGAGGCGATGACATCACCAGTGGTGATGAACTTGTAGGTGCCAGCAGCCAGAACGGGAGTAGAAACGTTGAAGCGGTCGGTGACCTTGAGGGTCAGAACGCCGTTCATACCGGTGCGAACCCACTCAACGGTAACATCGTTACGAGTAGCGGTGTCAGCGTAGGTGTAGGTAGCGCCGAGGGTAACGGTAGCGACCTTGGTAGCCAGACCATTTGCGCCAACGGTGAAGATCTCAACGCCGGAGAAGGTGATATCAGATACGTTCTGAAGGGTCAGAACAGTAGCGGTAGCAGTGTTCTCAGCCTTGACAACGCCCTTAGCAGCAGCAGCCGCAGCATCATCGGTGACCTTCTTATCAGCAGCCTTGATGTTAGCGAGAGCAGTGTTGTAAGCGGTAGTAACAGCAGCAGCGGTCTTAGCACCTTCGATAGCGGTGATACCAGCGCTATAAGCATCCGCTACAGCCTTCTCACTCTTGTTGCTGAGCTTATTGTACTCGGTCAGAAGGTCTGCCTTAGCGTCGTCAATAGCCTTCTTAACAGCGTCAGAAGCAGCCTTGTCAGCGTTGGACTTAGCGGTTGCTACGATGTTGGTCCAGTAAGGAACATCGAGAGCATTCTGAGCAGCCATAGCCTCGTCGGTGACGAGCTTGATGTACTCAGCCTTGTAAGCAGCAACGTGATCGCCGAGGGTGTGTCTACCACCGCAAGCGCAATCCAGATCCTTGTTGTAGTTAGGAACAGCGGTCAGGTTAGCAACGTACTTGTCAGCCAGAGCTGCGATAGCAGCAGCCTGATCCTCAGCCTGGTTGGGACCCTCTTCGCCCTTAACGACTACGCCGGTGAAAGCAGTGTTCTTGGTCCACTTGTAATAAGCGTTACCGCCAAGCAGATCCTTGGAATCGGAATCGTCCTTATCAGTGGAGATGCCGTTAGCATTGACGATGATCTTGGTTACAGCGTTGCCGGTGTAATCGTAGTAGATCAGGTCAAGTGCCTTAGTCATGCTGTCATAGCAAGCTGCATCAGTGAAGCTCTGAGCAGCAGTCAGGCCCTTGAACGGCACATAGTAAGGAACGGTTGCGGCAGCGGTGCCGATCTCGCCCTTGGTAGCGTAAACCTTGTCATAGAAGACGCCGTCAGCATCGGTGTAACCAGTGCCGAGCAGAGCCTCGAGGATGTAACGGCTGTACTTAGCGGAAGGATAGCCGTTAGCAAGACCAGTGTTGGTCGAAGTGGTGTCGATAGGAGTGAGGAGTCTGTACTCGCCATTCTTCTCGGCGTAGATTGCACCGATCGGCTTAACGCCGGTCAGAGCGGAAGTCCAGTCATTGTAGCCCTTCAGACCGCCAACAACCTCACGAGTAACGAGCTCGCCGGAGTTGAGGTGATAGAGCTTGGTGTAGGTGTAAACCTGCTGGCCAGCAGCGTTGGTCTTGATGCTAACCTGGGTGTCATTCATGTAGTAACCCGTGGTAGCAGCGGAATTGGTGGTA